>JASLMQ010000236.1 GCA_030746455.1 Candidatus Latescibacterota bacterium | reverse complement strand
CATGAGAAGAGGGGGCGCGATCTGAGATCGCGCCCCCTCTTGGCGTTCGGTTGAAGGGGTCGTTCGTTTTGTTTTCAGAAGAACGCGGCAGTGCCCTCCGCTAAGTCCAGGTTCTATGTTTGTGGACGGTGCCGCCGCTGGCCTTCAGCCTTCGGCTCGTCCGGGAGACAATCCTGCGCTGGAGTAGAACTGGATATTCTCTCGGACGAAGTGGGCGACGCGTGTCTCGGGAATCATCCCGAGGTCCCGCGCGGCCAACACATTCAGCAGGCCAAGCCCCTTCTCAAAACCGAACCGCCGGATCAAGCGCTCTGAGTCGTACCGATCCATAGCTGCCCTCCTATCCAAATGAGGCCGTCGTCACGGCCCGATGGTCGCTTCCGCGCAGTCCAAAGACGGATTCCCCCCGCAAGCCGGCTTAGAGCTCAAGAGGGACATCGGTTCACGAAGAAGCGACTCATAAAAGCAAAGAAATCTTTGCTCAGCAGATTCTTGAACAGGGGAGATCGGCAGGTGGAATCGGTTTCGGTAAGGGGAGGTTCGATGAAGGTGTTTTGCCCGTGATCACTTCCTGTGATCCGAGCCCGGGGATCCACATCCTGTCGAAACATGTGCCCTCCTTGGCGTTGTGGTGTGAACTTTCTGATATCATATGATACCATACACAGATACTATCGGACGCCTGGGCAGAAGCTTTAGCCCCTTTTGGCAGGGCGAATCCCCTTGCCCGGCGCGGCGATCCGGCGTTGGTGGATTTCACCAACTCAGGGCCAGGCGCATGCCGGGTCGGCAGCTCTTGTTCATCCTGATCTGCGGGATAGGTTGGCGATCTGCCTCAGAGGGAGTCGGCGAGCCAGAAGAAGGGCTGGCGAGGGGGGAAGAGGGCCCCGAGCGCGTCCACGAGGGGTGGAGCGGCCTCGGGCCTCCGCGCGATCCGCTCCGCCAGGCTGTCGGTGCCCAGCACGGCTCGGGTCAACGCGATTCCCGGGAGGGAAACCCGCCATTCGGGGTCGACTTGTGTCTCCTCGTCCTGGACGGACAGCTGCCCGTCCCTAAGAGACAGCGCGATCCCCTCGTCATCGATGGACAACGAGACCGTCACCGTCTTCTCGGTGCTTCCGAATGCGGCGAGCCGATGCTGAAGTGCCGGGAGTAGACCCTGGAGGACGGCCTTCGGGTCCAGGACCCTGGCGAGAAGCTCGGGATCTTCGGAGATGGAAGGATTCGGGGACGCGTGGGCGCCCATCAGAGGGTTGTTCGGCGGCAGGTGAAGCCGTGTGCGGCGGTAGCCGCTCCGTACCGCAAAGGCACTCAGGGCGTCGGACAGACCCCGCGCGGAAAGCCGCGACTCCGCCCCGGCTTCGTAGACCGTGAGCGTCTGCCCGTCGCCAGCGGCTCGAAGGAATCCCGTAACCAGGTTTCCTTCCTGGAGGGCGAGGCAGAAGTCCTCGGTGGCGCGGTACCCGAGGTGCGACTCGTTCGCCGCGAGCATGCCGAAGGGATGTCGGGTCTCCAGCACCCATCGCCACCGATCAGGCGTCGGCTCTGCGGCCCCCACCGGCACATTCCGGCCGGACATCCGGGCGAGCACCTCCGCGTCGCGCGGGCTCACCTGGCGCAGCACGGAGGCCGATCTAGGCGGCCCCGGAGCGGCGCCCATCTCGGCCTGGCACGATACATAGGCCTCAACGTAGCCGAAACGCCCGTAGAACCCGAGGTCTCCGGCCACGTGCAGGATCGCCAATCCCTTGCTGCGGGCGAGGGATTCTGCTTCTTCGACGAGGGCGCCGCCGATCCCCTGCCCGCGATGCTCGGGCGCCACCACCGTCATGGCCAGAATGCCGCCCGGCAGGCTCATCCCGTCGATGCAGATGCGGCGCGGTACCAGGAGAACATGCCCCACCACCCGCCCGTCCCGGAGGGCCACCCGGGAACACGCGGGTGACACCTGGGCGTCGCCGTCGAGCAGGGAGTCGTACAGCCGCGCGAAGGCATTCCCAAGCCCGGGGCGGTACTCGAACTCCGAAGCCAGCAGCTCCCTCACGGCCCGGCGATCCGCTTCAGACTCCACCCCACGGATGAGGATGTCTGGCGGGGGCCCGGGATTGGGTCTGGTCAGGTGGGTCTCCTCATTTTGCATTTTGCATTCCTGCCGTTCCCCATCCACTCAACTGTCTCCACCACCCAACACACGCCCTTCAGTCCCGGTCCCGCACGTCATCTTCCAATCTGCATTTTCCCGCCTCTCCTCACCAGCCTCCCACCTGCGTCCGATCCACGACATCACGGGTCAGCATCCCGAACGCCTGTCCGAGTCCCTCGCTTCGCGCGATCTCGCGCTGATCCCTCGCGTTGTAGATCCCGTATCCCAGCAGCCGCTTCTCCTCCCACAGGGTCTGCTTCTTGTTCGCGTCATAGCAGCTCACGTCCACGAAGACCGAGATCCGGTACTGATCCGCCTGATCGCCGTAGGTGAAGGGCTCTTCCCGCACCTCCAGCACCGTTCCCCGAAGGATGATGTCGGCCTGGTCCTCGTCCACGACCCTCAACGCGCCGTCTGCAACGAAGGCCTCGATCAGGCTGTCTGTGAGGGTTTGCTGGATCCCGGGCTCCAGACTCGTGTTCTCGAGCAGGGGGATCGCCACCGAGCGGACCCCACCGCCACCGGTCGCCGAGGTCGAGTAGTATGCGCACCCGTACGCGCAAAGCACCGCGCACAGGGCCAACTGGCGGAGGCGTGGAGTCACGCCGCCCCTCCCTCCTTGGGGTCCTCGTCCGGAGCGTCTGCCTCCTCCTGCGCGCCCTCGGGTGCGTCTTCTTCACCCTCGGTGCCTTCCTCGTCGGCTCCTTCCGTCTTCCCGTCCCCCTCCTCCTCAGGGGTCTCCCCCTTGTTCATCTCATCCACGTAGTTCATTCGGAGCTCGTACAGGGCGTGCTCAAGCATCTGTGCCTCGTTGTCCGACAGATTGCCCTTCGTCTTCTCCTCCAGCATACCCAGCATATCGATCGAGCCCTTGGCCTGCTGGAGGTCCCGCTCGACCTTCTGCGTCACCGGGTTCATCACCTTGCCCATGTGCTGGTAGGCCGCGCCCTGGAACATCATCACCAACTGCATGAAGAGGAACTCGTTCATCTGCTCGGGAGTCGGCGTCTCTTGCTCTGCCATCGGTCTGCTCCTCCAGATGCCGGCGGCGTATCCACCGCCCGTTTAGCGGGGTCCGTGGAACCTGGCCGTTCGCGGTTTTGCCTTCACAAACGGACCGGTTTACCCTATAGTACTGACAAGCTAAGAAACTCCACATACCCTGTCAAGGCCCTGCGATTCCAGTGCACTGAGGTTCACCCTCCCGAGGCAACCGTGTCCCACCGCAGCTGCGTTCTCCTCACGGTTCTGGCCGTACTCGCGATCCCTTCAGACGCCGCCGCCGGTGAAGTCAGGATCTTCCGAGACGGGTGGGGCGTGCCGCACATACACGGGTCCACCGATGAGGAGGTGATGTACGGCTTCGGCTACGCACAGGCCGAAGACCGCTTGGCCGACGTGCTTCGAGAGATCCGCTCGGCCACCGGCCGGATGGCCGAGGCCTTCGGCCCCGGCTTCGTCGAGCTGGATTTCCAGCGCCGCCTCTGGGCGCACGAACGCATCAGTCGAGACCGCTACCTGGAGCTGAGCGCCGACGTGCGGGACCTCATCGAGGCCTTCGCCTCTGGGATCGCGACTTATATGCGCGACAACCCCGAAGCCGTCCCGGCCTGGGGCTTCGACCCTCTCCCCCACCAGATCGTCGCACTGGGGCGGCACCTCGCCTGGGAGCACATGCTGCGCCAGGCCGACCGCGAGTACAACGGGGATCCGTCCCCCGAGCTCGGCTCCAACCAGTGGGTCGTCTCCCGCGAGAGGTTCGCCGAGGATGCCGTGATCCTCTGCGCCGACCCGCACACGGATTGGGGTTCGCCGTCCCGATGGTACGAGGCACACCTTCACGGAGACCGGCTCCACGCCTTCGGATTCACTCACCCGGGCCTACCTGTATTCCTGATCGGACACAACGACCATCTCGGCTGGGCTGCCGCGCCGGGCGGCCCCGACGCGGCCGACGTCTACGCCATCGAACTCGAATCCCCTTCGGCTAACCGGTATCGGTACGGTGATGGCTGGCGTCCCATCGCCACCGATGCCCTGCACATCTCCGTCCGGTTCGCGGGGGCCGAGAAGACCGTCAAGAAGACGATGCAGCGCACCCGGCACGGCCCCATCCTCCATCGAAACGACACGACCGCCTATGCCTACGCCCTGTCGTGCGCCGACCAGGTTCGCCAGATCGAGCAGGTCTACCGACAGATGACCGCGAGGGACGTCAAGGACTTCTATGAAGCACTCGACATGGCCCAGACCGGCCCGCTGCGGATCCTCTACGGCGACGTCGCCGGAAACACCGTGGCCATCCGAACCGGTCGCGTCCCCATGCGGTCGGAGCTCTACAGCTGGGACCGGCCCGTGCCAGGGAACACGCCTGCGACCGAGTGGGCCGGTGTCCATCCCCAGGACGATCTCGTCCAGGTCCGCAACCCGGCCCAGGGCTGGGTGCAGGACTGCGGAGCGCCTCCCGACCTCTGGACACCGTACAGCCCTTTGACACCCGATCGGTATCCGACCTACATCTATAATGGGGTGCCCGGGGTCGAATCCCCTCGCTCCTTCCGCGCCAGGCAGCTCCTGTCCTCCCTTTCGCGGATGACCCTGCAAGAGGCGTTCGACGTTGCCCTGGACACCTATGCCGTGGGCGCGGAACAGTGGCAACGTGCCCTCGTGATCGCGCATGCGGCCCTGGGATCCGACTACGCGCCGTCCTGCGCCGAACTCGGTCGAGCCGTGGAGCTAATCGCGCATTGGGACGGACGCGCGGACCGCGAATCCGTCGGTGCCACGATCTACGCCCGATGGCGGCGGTTCTGCAGCGACAGGGGTCGGGCCATCAACACCCGGCACATCAGGGCAGCCCAGAGGATCGGAGAGGGCACCCGGAGGGGCTTGATCGAAGCCCTGGTCGAAGCGATTGGTGATATGAAGGCCAAAGACGCGAGGATCGAAGTTCCCTGGAAGGAAATCAACAGGATCCGAGCTCGCGACCGGTCCTGGGGTATCTCGGGCGGGTCAGGACCCGGCATCGACGTTCTCAGGACGATCACCACCGAGCGAGACCTGGCCATCGACTTCGGAACGGGCGGCCAATCGTGCACGACCCTCATGGTCTTCCGCGGACCGGGGCGCGTAGAATCCTACTCCGCGGTACCATTCGGGCAGAGCGGAGACCCGGAGTCGCCTCACAGCTGGGACCAGGCGGAAGCTCTCTTCAGCCGGGAGCGCCTCAAGCCCAACCGCTACCGCCGCGCGGGGCAGCCGATCGCCCGGTCCCTGAAGCTTCAGCACACGCTGCAGGTCATCGAGTGATCCCAACGTCCGACCGAGGAAGGAGGTACTTCACGCTGGCCCCGGGGCGGGTCATCTCCCGCCTCGAAGGTGCGGGGGTGTGGTAGGGGAAGCCAGAGGTCGCATTGTAACCGAGGGGTCGCCGCCTGTCTTGCGACGTGGGCCTCTCACGGCAGAGGAGTCGAGCTATGGTCAAGCGATTCATCATCGCAGTCATCGCGGTCATCGTTGCGTGGCAGATTCTGGACTATGTCATCCACATGGTCCTCCTTGCCAAAACCTATGAGGCCACGGCCGACCTGTGGCGGCCCATGGATGAGATGAAGATGGGTCTGATGCGGCTGGTGGTTCTCGTCGCGTCCTTCTGCTTTGTGGCCGTCTACTCCTGTCTCATCAGCCCGAAATCGATGGTCGCGGGCGTCAAGTACGGGCTCCTGTGGGGCATAGGCGTGGGCATAGGCATGGGCCTCGGGACCTACTCGGTCATGCCGATCCCTGGCAACCTGGCCGTTGTCTGGCTGATCGGTACGATCGTAGAGGGGGTCGTTGCCGGCATCATCACCGCTGCGATCGTCAAGGAGGCCCCCGCAGAGGCGGAGCCAGAGGCCGTGTAGACGGCCTGCCGATCTCCACCAGAGCCGGACCGCTGTGCAATGTCCGGTTCGAGCCACCGGGGTCACGGATGGGATCCGTGGCCCCATTCTGCTGCCTTGGGCCCCACGTGTCTGTCATCTGCACCGAACGCCTGCACGGGGGCCCCATCCCACTTGACAATCACATCCACGCAGTTCATACTATGGCGGTCCCTGTCATACGGAGACTTAGCTTGCCAGGTGCCGGAATCTCCGCTGGTAAGTAAGCCCATTCAGAGATCGCATCCGTCCCAGGGGAGCTCCGGGCCAAGGGAGATCCCTCTGGGACGTTCTGTTCTCCCGCCGGCTCCTTCTTTAGGGCTCCAGGACCGGATGGAGACGACCCATAGCACTCCCCAGGCTGGAAGTGAATCCGCAGGCCAGGCACGACATCGTGGTATCGGTGCACTTCACCGCCATTCCGAATTGCACGTTGGACCTGTGGATGTACGAATCCGGTCCGTACTTCTCTCTCCCCGATGTGGCATCGGCGCAATGGGACGACCGTATCGCCTTCGATCTCATCGAGGCCGAGATCGAGGCGAGCGGAGCCGTTGTGCTTCGGTATGCGTTTCCCGGCGGTCTCGGCTTCCCCCTTGAGACCACGGTTACGCCCTTCAGCCAGGGAGTCGATATCGTGGCCAGGCCGCTGGCCAAATCAACCCCAGTGCCAGACTCGGTGGAGTTACCCGTGCCCAATCTCTGCGTACAGGCGGCGAACGCCGAGGGGTTCAGTGGCGACCCCCAGGACTACCAGGAATTCATAGGAAGGTGCTTCATCTACACGGAGGAAGGACACCTGTTCCTGGATTCGACTGCTCGGAGGAAGAACACCGTTTACTTTCCGGAAGACGGACCCGGGACCGACCCTCTCAAGGCTCAGCTCTACGCGTCCTCCCTGCGAGACGTTCCGCCGATGTCCAGGATGTTCGGCTGCGGCCACAGCCCGGATCGGTTCGAGGCCCCGGTGATGGGCATCGTCTCGAAGGACGGGGATAATCTTGTGGCCGTGGCCACGAAGAACGCCGATCTGATGTGGCTGGCCTATTTCAGCTGTATCCACAACAACCCCACGTGGGATCCCCCGAATGGACCTGTCGATCGACGTAGGCTGCGCACCCGCGTGGTGCTCATGCAAGCCGATTACGGCGGACTTCTGGAACGGGTAGGGATGCTATGAACCGCCCGAACATCGTGTTCATCCTGATCGACGATATGGGGTGGAGAGATCTGTCCTGCTGTGGGAGCGAATTCTACGAGACCCCGAATATCGACATGCTGGCAAGCCAGGGTATGCGGTTCACCGATGCCTATGCAGCTTGCCCTGTCTGTTCACCCACCCGCGCGAGCATCCTGACCGGGAAATACCCCGCGACCGTGGGCGTGACCGACTGGATCGACTGGGGAGGGAGGATTCATCCCGCTCGAGGGCGCGTAATCGACGTGCCCTATCTCAAGGCGCTGCCAACGTCCGAGCATTCCCTGGCTCGGGCCCTCCAGGACGGCGGCTACGCCACCTGGCACGTTGGAAAATGGCATCTCGGCGGCGAGGGGTCTCTTCCCCAGGATCACGGGTTCGACGTCAACATCGGGGGCTGTCACTGGGGCTCACCCGGCAGGGGCGGCTACTTCAGCCCGTGGAGCATCCCCGAGCTCGAGGACGCCGACACCCCCGAGGGCACCTGTCTCACCGACCACCTGACCGACCGGGCCATCGACCTCATCCGCGAAAGGGACGAACGTCCGTTCTACCTGAACTTGTGGTATTACGCCGTTCACACGCCCATCCAGGCCAACCAGGAGAAGATCCGGAAGTACGAGGCCAAAGTCCGGGAGCTGGGACTGGATCGGGTGAAGACCTTCGAGGAAGGTGAGGCCTTCCCCTGTGAGCACAAGAAGGACCAGCGGATCCTCCGACGTCTGGTGCAGTCCGATCCGGTGTATGCCGCGATGATCGAGAACCTGGACGAGAACATCGGACGTCTGCTGCGCGCCATCGAGGAATACGATGAGGCCGACAACACAATCGTAGTCTTCACGTCGGACAATGGCGGGTTGGCCACGTCCGAGGGGTCTCCCACGTGCAATGCACCCCTGGCCGAGGGCAAGGGTTGGATGTATGAGGGGGGCACGCGCGAACCCCTCTTCATCAAGTGGCCCGGTAGGGTACAACCCGGCTCCATCTGTCACGTGCCCGTTACCAGCACCGACTTCTACCCCACCTTGCTCGAAGCGGCCGGTCTGGATATGATTCCCGAGCAGCACGCGGACGGGGTGAGCCTTGTCCCGCTTCTCCAGGGCGGAGATGCCCTGGAGAGGGACGCCATCTTCTGGCACTACCCCCACTACGCCAACCAGGGCGGGACCCCCGGCTCGTCCGTGCGGATGGGTGACCACAAGCTGATCGAGTTCTACGAGGACGGACGGATCGAGCTCTACGATCTCGCCCACGACCCCGGCGAGCACCGCGACCTGTCCCGCGTACTGCCCGAGACCGCGGACCGCCTGGCGGCCGTCCTGCGTGAGTGGCGGGAGAAGGTCGAAGCCAAGATCCCCCAGCCCAATCCCGATTGGGACAGCTAGCCGTCGCCCAGCCCTCCTTCGAGGTGAAGCCGTGAAGCCAAGCCTTGCCGACATAGAATCCGCATCCCGCATCGTCTACTCGAGCATCCAGCCGACCCCGCAGTACTGCTGGCCGATGCTGTGCGAACGTCTGGGCACAGAGGTCTGGGTCAAGCACGAGAACCACACGCCTGTCGGCGCCTTCAAGATCCGCGGCGGCCTCGTCTACTTCGATCACCTCATGAAGTCGGGTCGTGTGCCCTCCGGCGTGATCAGCGCGACCCGCGGGAACCACGGCCAATCCGTCGGATTCGCCGCCCGCAGGAGCGGGATCGCGGCGACCATCGTCGTGCCCACAGGCAACAGCGTGGAGAAGAACGCCGCCATGCGGGCCCTCGGGGTGGAGCTGGTCGAGCACGGCGACGACTTCCAGGCCTCCCTCGTGTTTGCTCGTGAGCACGCCCACGACCGGTCGCTACTCATGGTCCCCTCGTTCCACCCCTTGCTGATCTCCGGAGTGGCCACGTACGCACTGGAGCTGTTCCGAGCCGTCGGCGATATTGACACGGTCTACGTTCCCATCGGCCTGGGATCGGGCATCTGCGGTGTGGCAGCAACGCGGGACGTGCTCAATCTGCGTACCGAGGTGGTCGGGGTGGTCTCCGCCCACGCCACGGCCTATGCGCAGTCGTTCGCCGCCAGGCGCCCGATCGAATCCCCTGTGACCACGCAGCTTTCCGACGGCATGGCCTGCCGCACACCCGAGCCGGCTGCACTCGAGCTGATCTGGGAGGGGGTCGATCGCATGGTGGAGGTGACGGATGACGAAGTCGCAGCGGCAATGCGGACGATGTTCGAATGCACGCACAACACGTGTGAGGGTGCCGGCGCCGCGCCCGTCGCGGCGGCCATGCAGGAACGCGACCGCATCGCCGGGCGAAAAGTGGCCGTCATTCTGTCCGGAGGCAACGTGGACCGGGACGTGTTCGCGGCCGTCCTGGACGGTCGGACGAGCACCTCAGCAGCCGGATCGTGATCACGCCGTCCTGCACAGACTCAGGTGGGGCCACCGAATCGGTCACAGCGAAGGGAGAACACCTGCTATGCGAGACTACACATCCGTTAGCTATGAGCTGTTGCGTCCTTCAGAGGTGAAGGCGCTGCGGGAGCAACGCCCGATCGTCTACTTTCCCGTCGGTTCGCTCGAGTGGCACGGTGTCCAGAACCCCCTGGGGACCGATGGTCTCAAGGCACACGCCATCTGCTGCGAGGCGGCGCTGCGCTACGGCGGAGTCGTGCTCCCTACGCTCTTCCTCGGCATCCTCGGTGACGACCGCGGCTGGGGACCCGACGGATGGGACGGGTATACCGTGACGACCCACGACCAGCCGAGCATGGAGGACACGATCTACCGCCTCGCGCGGGGCCTGGTGGCCGATGATTGGAAGCTGCTCGTGGGTGTGACAGGTCATGACGTCGATCCCCAGAGAGATGCGATACACGACGGCATCCAACGCGCGTGCGCGGGAACCGATGCGAAGGGTTTTGGCATCAAGGAGGGAGAAAACTGGCATGGCGGCGCATCTATGAAGTACAGAATGGATCATGCCGGGGCCTGGGAGACCTCGGCGATGATGTTCGCGCACGCGGATCGGGTTGATATGGACGAGCTCGAGGAGCAGATGGAGGCAAGCGGTAGGATCGACCTCGAGACCACCAAGATCAAGGACCAGGAAGGCATTGGGGGATGGAATCCCCTCAAGTTCGCCTCCCCGGATCTTGGCCGGCAGATCGTCGAGTTCTGCGCGGAAAGGATCGGGAAGAAGGCGATCGACGTCCTCGAAGGTCGGGTGGAGCCCCTCGAGAAGGCGGACGAGGCCTTCGTGGACAACCCCGGGCCGACGGATTGATGTTTGGGCACGGCGGCGCCGTGTCCCGACGGCGGTACGATCCGACAAGACCCGGTTCCGGACATCGACATCCAACAGGAGACCCCAATGCCACGCACAGACAAGCCGAACATCCTCTACATCCTTGCCGACGACATGGGGTGGGGCGATGTGAGCTACCACGGATCCGATATCCGCACCCCAACGCTGGATCGCATGGTCGCCACCGGCGTCGAGCTGGATCACCACTACGTCTGTCCGGTCTGTACACCCACACGGACGTGTCTGCTCACGGGGCGCCATCCCGGCCGCTTCGGCAGGCACGCCACGGTGCCGACGATCCACCCGGTACTGCCGGACGGCTACGAGACGCTGGCGAGCCATCTGCGGGACGCCGGATACGACACGGGCCTGTTCGGGAAGTGGCACCTGGGGTCTTCGCTCGAGTTTGCCGCCAACAACTGGGGATTCAACACCAGCTACGGTTGCCAGGCCGGATGCATGGATCCCTACACCCATCGCTACCATCTCAAGGGCTACGAGCATACATGGCACCGCGACGGCACGCCTCTGGACGAGCCGGGGCACGCGACCGATCTGATTCTGCGAGGGGCGCGCGACTGGATCGAATCCAGAACCGGTCCCTGGTTCTGCTACGTGCCGTTCACGGCCGTGCACGAGCCGGTCAAGGCTCCCCAGCCCTGGCTGGATACCTACGCCTACCAGACCTACGACGACGACCCGCTGCGCGATCGGTCCTTCAAGAAATACGCCGCCTACGCCAGCCACATGGACTACGCCGTGGGGCAGCTGCTCGAGCTACTGGAGGAGCGCAACCTGACACAGGACACGCTCGTGATCTTCACGTCGGACAACGGGGCGCTCGAGAGCTGCGACTCGTCCGTGAAGTGGCCCGGCTGGTACGAGCCGACCCCTCGGTTGGGCAGCAATCTGCCTTTGCGCGGAATCAAGGGCCAGCTCTACGAAGGCGGGATGCGCACGCCCACGGTTGTGAGTTGGCCGGGCACGCTGGCGCCCCGCAAGGCCGAAGACCCGATGCATATGGTGGACTGGATGCCCACCCTCACGCGCCTCGCGGGATGCGACGTGGGTAGTCATCCGCCCTGGGACGGCGTCGACATCTGGCCTCTGTTGACCGGTGACGGAGGCGCCGAGGCACGGCGCTGCATCTACTGGAACCTTCGGCACGAGCGCTTTGCCCTGGTCCACGACAACTGGAAGCTGATCCTGGACCAGCGTGGTGAGGAGCCAACACCGGAGCTGTTCGACATCCTTTCGGACCCCTACGAGGAGACAGACCTGGCGGGAGAGAGGCCCGAGGTCGTCGAGACGCTGACGCGGATGATCGAGGCGGAGCGGGAGCAGGACAACACCTCGAAGCGAGCGGATGTCGACGAATAGGCTATCGGAGCCAGCCCTGGCACTCATCGCCATCGTGCTGGCGGCGCCGCTCGCGGAGACGCACGCCTCCGACCCGACGCTCCAGGTGTCGGGCAATCGGATCGTGAACCGCAGCGCGCACGCGGCCGACTACGACAGCAGCGGAGTCGTCGACTTCACGGACTTCGTGGTCTTCGCCCGCGCCTTCGGCACCGACGACGCAGGCCGCGACCTCACCGGTGACGGCACCGTGGGGTTCGCCGACTTCGTCGCCTTCTCGGATGCCTTCGGTCTGCAGGTCGACGTCGTCCTTCGCGGCGTTGCCACGGTCGACCCCTACTTCCTGCATCGCCGGGAGAGGGTGAGTCGATCCGACTTCGCCGTCCTCGCTCGGGATTGGAATGCCGGCATCGTGCGTCTGCCGGTGCACCCGGACCTGTGGCAGCTCAGCGACCGCTACCTGGAGGACTACGTCGACCCGATCGTGGCCTGGTGCGAGGAGCTCGGGATCTACGTGTTCCTGGGCTGGCACGCGCACGGCAGCCCGATCACCGGCCAAGCCGAGAAGCCCGATTGGGCCCAGACGCCGCCCTGGCGAGGAAATCCTTACAACCCGGACAGGGCCCTCGCCATCTCTGCGCTCACAGAGATGGCCGCCCGGTATGCCGACCGCCCGCGAGTAATCTTCGGCACCTTCAACGAGCCCGCCTACGTCGGCTGGGACGAATGGCGGCCGGTGGCCGAGGAGCTCGTCGACACCATCCACAGCGCCGCACCGGACGCGCTTGTCATGGTATCGGGAACGGATTTCGGCTACGATCTCAATGGGGTGCTCGACAACCCTGTGGACCGTCCGAACGTCGTGTACGAAACACACCCATATCCCTGGAAGGGCGAAGCGTGGAAGACCTTCGTGCCGGCCCTGTCCCGGCGGCATCCGGTCTTCCTGGGTGAGTGGGGATATGGGCCGACGGAGAGTCCGGGCTTCGGGAGGTTGAACTACGGCGAACCCTTGGTCGCCCTCTGCCGGGGGCTCGGGATCGGCTGGACGGCCTGGA
>JASLMQ010000235.1 GCA_030746455.1 Candidatus Latescibacterota bacterium | reverse complement strand
GATGGTGACGTCCATTCCCCGGACTTCGTCGATTTCGTCGTAGTCGATCTCAGGAAAAACGATCTGCTCGCGGATCCCCAGGGAGTAGTTGCCACGGCCGTCGAAGGAGTCGGGGGACAGCCCCCTGAAATCCCTCACCCTGGGAACCGAGAAAGCGAAGAAGCGATCGAGGAACTCGTACATCCGATCGCGTCTGAGCGTAACGACGCACCCCACGGGTGTCCCCGCCCGGAGCTTGAAATTCGAGACCGACTTCCTGGCCCGGCGCACCGCGGGCTTCTGCCCGGTGATCGTCGACAGGTCCGTGATGGCCCCGTCGATAGCCTTGGGATTCTGGACGGCCTCGCCCACGCCCATGTTCAGAACGATCTTCTCCAGGCAAGGCGC
This sequence comes from Candidatus Latescibacterota bacterium, assembly GCA_030746455.1. The sequence goes on along the minus strand of JASLMQ010000235.1, from coordinate 2,530 downwards.
CTGCGCGCGGTTCTTGTAGCCGAAGCGCTCCATCAAGGCCGGGACGACTTCTTGTTCGTAAACCTCGCTCAATCGGGTTGCCATCTCACCCTCTCATCAGCTCGCATCGGGAATCTGTTCGCCACTCTTCGCGGCAATCCGGATCCGGGTGCCGTCCTCCAGCTGCTTGCGCCGCACGCGGGTCCTCTCCTCGGTCTGCGGATCGACCAGCATCAGCTTCGAGGAGGGCACAGGCGCCTCCTTCTCGATGATCCCCCCCTGCTGGTTCTTCGGACTCGGCCGCGTATGGCGCTTGATGAAATTGACCCCTTCAACCAAGGCCCGGCCCTGCTGGGGGAAAACCTTCAGCACCTTGCCACGCTCGCCGGCATGGATGCCGCTGATCACCTCGACCGTATCGCCTTTCCGGATATGCATCTTCACGACCAGACTCTCCTCTTCCAGCCCGTCAGACCACCTCGGCCGCCAGCGAAACAACGCGCATGTAGCGCCTCTCCCGAAGCTCGCGGGCCACGGGCCCGAATATGCGCGTACCCCGGGGCTCGCCTTCCGGCCCGATCAGGACGGCGGCGTTGTCATCGAATCGAATGTAGGAGCCGTCGTCACGTCGGTTCTCCTTCTTGGTCCGCACGATCACGGCCCGGGCCACGTCCCCCTTCTTCACCTCAGCATTGGGCTGCGCATCCTTGACCGACACGACGATGGTATCACCCAGCCCAGCATACCTCCGCTTGGAGCCACCCAGAACGCGGAAGCACATTACCTTCCGTGCACCGCTGTTGTCGGCACAGTTCAGCACGGTGTATTCCCTGACCATCGTCCCAGTCCTTCCTACTTGGCCCTGTCCAGTATCTCCACGAGCCGCCAGCGCTTGGTCTTGCTCAGCGGCCGGGTCTCGGCGATCAGGACCTGATCCCCGATGCGGGCCGCATTGCTGTCGTCATGCGCGGCGAACTTCGATCGGCGACGCACAACCTTCCTGTAGAGGGAGTGCGGCGCCCGCCTGGTGACCTCGACCACGATCGTCTTGTCGGGTCGGTCGCTCATCACCTTGCCTACCAGTGTCTTACGACGGCCTCGGGTCTGCGTCTCAGCCATGTGCCTCGGTTCCCCTTAGGATGCCAGTTCTTGGGAGTCTGCGGGGGTCTCACCGGGTAGGGAACGGATGCCCAGTTCCTGCTCCCGAAAGACCGTCTTGAGTTGCGCGACATCCCGTCTCGCCCTTCGAATCAGGAGCGGATTGTCGAGCTGGCGGGTGACGAGCTGCATCCGGAGATTGGAGAGCTCTTCCTCCTTGTCTCTCAGGAGCTGCTCGATCTCGCTTCGGCTCATCTGCCGGATCTCGGTCGGGCTCATTACTCCTCACCTCCCCGCTCGACGAACCGGGTCTTCATTGGCAGCTTGTGGCTGGCCAACCGGATGGCCTCCTTCGCGCTGCCCCTCGCAACGCCCTCGACCTCGAACATGATGCGACCGGGCTTGACCACGGCCACCCAGAACTCCGGACTGCCCTTCCCCTTGCCCATCCGCGTCTCCGCGGGCTTCACGGTGACCGGCTTGTCGGGGAACACGCGGATCCAGATCTTCCCGCCGCGACCCAGCGAGCGCGTGATGGCCACACGGGCGGCCTCGACCTGGCGGCTTGTGATCCAGGCGGGCTCGAGCGCCTGCAGCCCGTACTCTCCGAAGGACATCCGCCCTCCGCGATGGGCCACCCCCCGCATGCGTCCCCGCTGCTGCTTCCTCCATTTGATCCGCTTTGGCATCAGCATAACGGCAGTCCCTCTCGATCCCCTTCCCCTCTCGGGTTCGACCTAGTTCTGTCCGGCAGGTCGCCCGTCCACGGTATCTCCCTGACAGATCCAGACCTTCACGCCCACGGTTCCCGAGGTCGTGAAGGCCGTTGAGGTGGCGTAGTCGATGTCGGCCCGAAGGGTATGCAGCGGCACGCGACCCGCCGGCTCCGACTTCTCTGTGCGCGCCATCTCCGCCCCCCCCAGCCTGCCCGAGCACACCACCTTGATTCCCTCTGCTCCCATGCGCATCGCGGAGGCCACGGCCTTCTTCATCGCGCGGCGGAAGGAAACCCGCTGCTCGAGCTGCCGGACGATGTTGTCGGCGGTCAGCTGCGCGTTCAGCTCAGGGCGCTTGATCTCCTGGATGTTGATGTAGATCTCTTTGCCGGTGACGTGCTTGAGCTCGTCGCGGAGCTTGTCGACCTCGGCCCCCTTCCGACCGATGACGATTCCAGGACGCGCCGTGTGGATGCTGATGGTCACCCGTTTGGGAGCACGCTCGATGTCCACCGCGGCGACACTCGCGCGCTGGAGGCGGCTCTTGATGTAGCGACGCAGCATCATGTCTTCCTTGAGCAGATCCGCGAAGTCCCTGCCGGCGAACCACCGGGAACTCCAATCCTTCACGACACCAAGCCTAAAGCCGATAGGATGCGTCTTCTGGCCCAAAAGACAGACCTCCTGTCCAGGTGTTACGTTTCGTCCGAAACGATCAGGGTGATGTGGCTGCATCG
>JASLMQ010000234.1 GCA_030746455.1 Candidatus Latescibacterota bacterium | reverse complement strand
CCTCGACGCCGATAACCACCCGATCGATCCCCTCCACCAGGGAGATGCCCTGCGTGTCTCTTGCCTCGCCGTTCACTTCGATCGCCATCTGCCCCGCGGCCGCATCCCAGCGCATCGACAGGTCCTGCCAGACCCCGGCCTCGTAGAGCACCTTGTCCCGGTAGTACCAGTAGGCCGGATAGTCATCCGGATCGGGTTCGAGGTCATGCTCCAGGGCAAGCCACTGCAGCGAGGGGTCGCCCAACCGCTTCGCGTGGATCAGCAGACCGGCCCGTTCGGCCTGGCTGCCCTGGGATTGGTACATGTCCACCCCATACAGCAAGAAGTGAGAAAGACGACGCAAGGGCTCGTGGTCGAACAGGTCGGGTCCCCCGTTCCGGGCCAGCGCCTCCATGAACCTTCCCCCGTCGACCAGGCATACGGCCAACCATCCTCGCCCCTCCATCCGTTCACCGTCCCGCCCATATGCCGCCGGCAACAGGTAGTCCCTCGTGAGTACGTACCCCATGTCGAGCCAATCGCGCGCCTCGTCGAGGTCGTGGAGGAGCCCCAATCCGGCCAATCCCTCCAGGGGGATGCTTCTCCATCGGTGATTGTTGGCCAGGCCGCCGCGGCGGCGCACCGGGTCCTCCGTGAGCCATCGGGCGTCCTTTTCGCACAGCCTCTGGCCCTTTCCGCGCAGTCCCTCGAGGAGCTTCTGCCTCTCTGCGGTGGAGAACCGATCGGGCAGCCAGTCGTAGACGATCGCGGCCCCCGACAGGATCATAGCCGCCTCCATGTCCCATGGGTCGCCCGCCGGTCCCCAGTTCTCCCAGTCCGCAAAGGCCAGCGCCCACCTCTTCGCTCGCTCGGCGAAGACCTCTTCCCCGGTCAGCAGGTAGGCAAAGGCGTAGAGAGGGCCGTAGTACTCCATCGCGTAGGCGTACGAAAGGAAGTCATACGTCGCCCTCAGGAACGACTCGTCGTACGCCCCATCGGGCAGCCGGCTCTCCGGTTCACCGGGATCGGGCTCATCCGGAATCGGGTTGCCCAGAGTGAGTCGGGCCGTTCGCACGATCCCTTCGGCGCACGCGCGGTAGGGCTCGCGCGTGGCCATTTCCCGCAGCCCGGGAAGGTCATCGGCCGTAAAGAACAGGTAGGGGTGTTCGCGCGGGATCTCGAGCATCTGGTCCGACACGCCCCTGTTGCCTAGCAGTTCGCGGATGTTCACGTCGTTTCCCCTGGATGGTGTTGGGCACGCGAGCGTGCTCAGGCTGAGCAACGTGCACGCCAGTATGGTTTTAAGGTTCATCAATTGCCGCGCTCAATCTGGTTCTTCGCAGGATGCGCGCGCCCTCACCCCGCCCGCCTCCGCGCCTACGGCGCTGCGGCGGGTACCCCTCTCCCGCAAATGCAGGAGAGGGGTCGATTTCCGCAGGTGCGGCAGGCTGGTTTTTCGCCAAATACGCCTGAACCGTCCACGTCGAGTGCCTGGTTCGCCGGGGTGTGGCGAACCAGGTGTATCGAGACGAAAGGGCCGCCAAGTACAAGGCCGCAGTGCGAATGAGGACCTGCTCTTCCCCAGGTCCGCCCTTCGATACGATCCTGGGCTCGAAGAAGCCCTCGCCCAGGATCACTCAGGGAGACGGATATGATTTCCTGGGTAACAGAAGCGTTTTGCCGATCGAGTGTCAAGTCCCCATTGCTGGTCCAAGATCCGCCCCGAAAGCAACAGAATACCGCCGCCGCTCCGCGGCTTCACCATCAATCCTGCCCCAACGCCACAACCCGCCCGTCCTCCGCCCCGACGACCAGGCCCGCCGAACCGTCGTCCAGCGCGGCCGCGGTCAACGCGGAGACCCCGGCCTCCATCTGGTGGCACCCCACGATTTCGCCCTCGAGCGACAGCAACACCACCCATCCGGCCGCCGTGCCGGCCGCGATCACATCCTGGCCGCCACCCAGCAGCGCCAGGCCTGTCACCGGCGCATCCAGGTCGCGCCGCCAGAGGCGCTCGCCCTCTCCGCTCAGCAGGGCCACGTTCCCGCTCTCACTACCGGCGACGAAGGCGGTCCCGTCGGGTGTCCCCACCGCGAAGCCGTGGCGCACGTCGTCACCCAGGTTCACAGTCCAAAGAGTGCTGCCGGATGTGGAATCGACGGCGTAGACCTCACCGTTCATCGCGCCGTACACCGACTCCTTCACCCCATCGCCGTTGAGGTCCACCAGAGCCAGGGCCGTGAAGCACGGCCCCCCGCGGACGGTCCATCGCACCGCGCCGTCGGCCTCGAGCATGTTGGACGTGTGGTATTCCGTCCCCACCAGGATCTCCTGTCGGCCGTCGCCATCCACATCGTCCACCACCAGCGTCTGCGCCGCGTGATGCTCGATCTGTCGCTGCCAGATCTCCTCGCTCTGCTGCGTCAACGCCCATACCAACCAGCCGTCGGTGGCCACAAGGATCTCATCCTTGCCATCACCGGTCACATCCGCCGTGACGACATCGTTCACGATCTGGTCGCGACCGTGCGACGGTATAAAGTCACGCTTCCAACGAGCCGCTCCGGCTTCGTCCAGAAGGGTCAGCGCGCAGTCCCGGCCCCCGGTCAGGAGCCTGCCTCCCCCCACATCGGTCAGGCGCACAGTACGCACCTCGCCATCCGTCTGGTGAGACCACGACTTGGCCCCATCGACGCCGAGTAGGGCGACCTCGCCGGCCTCCGTGCCCAGAGCGATGGCGCCGTCCTCCGCATCCAGACAGCGCACGGCCCCCTGGACAGTCGTCTCCCAGGCGGGACTGAGGGCGTCGGTCCCCACCGGTTCGAACCGATTGGCCTTCGGCGCACGCCGGTGCGTGTAGGTGGCGCCCGTCCGGACGGCCTCCCAGAGCGCATCGGTCGGCATGGGCTCGAAGCGGAGCTCGTAGGTTCCTGGCCCCAAAGTCGTCCCGCCCGAGGCGACCACCGAGCCGCCCTCGAACCGGATGCCGGGCACGCCGCTCACCCCGACCTCGGTCTCCTGCGCGACGCGGATCTCTCCTCGTCCCTCGCCTGGATGCACGGCCAGGAAGAACGGCTCCTGGCTCCGGACCGAGACGTCCTCTATCGACAGGCTCTTCCCATTCAGGAGCACGATCGAGTCACCCGTGAGGGCAAAGGCCTCCGCTTCGATCCGGAAGCCCCCCAACCGTACATCGCCCTCGCACACCCCGAAGACCGTCGAGCCGCTGCCATCGGTGATCCGTACCATACCGTCGCCAATTCGCTCGACCTTGCAGGCCTCGATCTCGCCCCGACTCCCCGCCACAAGAAGGTTGAAGTAGCGCTCCACGTCGCCTTCGCTTCCGTGCAGCGTCTTCTCTTGCTTGAGGATCCGGGTCGGGCCATCGGCGTAGTCGTAGCTGGCATAGGGATCCCGATCCGCGATTCGAGGCTCCTCCACCTCGAGCGCCTTCTCCGATTCGTCCCCCGACCGGATGCCGAAGAAGACCCCTTCCTGCTCGACGACCAGGTTCCCCTCCTCAAGGTCCACGTCACCCAGCGTTCGCCACAGGCAGCGAAGGTCGTAGTCGCCATCCTCGAGCAACTTCAGGCTGTCGGCCACCAGCAGATACCTGCCCTTCACCCACATCATGTCCCGGGTCCAGTCCGTGGCGTTGTAGCCCGGCACAGTGGTACGCGTGAAGGCACGGTCGCGCAGGTCCTGGGCCCACTCGAGCGCCACCAGCGAGGGCATCGCCCCGCTTTCGCCGTCGCAGATCGACACCACCGACGAGTGATGCTTCGGGCGCTTCCAGATGTAGTCCGTCTCCGCGAGCCACATCCGGCCCTTCCACGTGAGCCGCTCAATCGAGTTCCCGTCCTCGTGACCGTGCGCAAAGGTCGAGGTACCATCCAGAAGGAGGTACATGTCTTCCTCGTCGAACCCGTCGCGCAGGCAAAGCTTGTCGAACGCCTCTTCCGGAGCGACGTTCGGCCCCTGAGGGGCATTGTGCTCCACCCAGTCGTAGAGCGGAGGGTTGAAAGGGGCAAGGGCGATGCCGAGCATGTGCTCGGGGATCTGCCGGGGCAGGTCCTTGTAGAAGCAATCGTGCTCGGGCCCCCCGCCCATCCACTCCAGTGCCCAGAGGTAGCTCCCTTCGTCGTAGTGCCAGGCCGCCTTGCACAGCGTGCTCGCCACCCCCGAGGACGCGCTCCGGCGGGCGCCGTATGCACCCACATCGCCGAAGCCGACCGGCGAGCCCAGGTTGTCACAGATCAGGATGGCGTAGTTCGCGATCTCCCGCAGGTGCCCGCCGTCGAGGAAGCGAAACTCATCGCGCTTGAGGTCGTAGATCATCTGGTGGTTCGGCACGAGCCAGCAGTACCCGCCTCCACCACCGTCGTCGTTCGGCTTGTAGCAGTTGGCCTGGCCGTCGAAGATGATCTGGCTGAAGCGCAGCTCCTTCTCGAAATCCTCGACCCCGTAGTAGGTCTTGAAATACCCTGCGCTGCCGGACATGCTCAGAGCCGCGAATGTCGGATGGTTCTGACGGATCTCCAGCCTCGGTTCCTCGTCTTTCGCGAAGTAGCTGAGGCCGGCCACATAGTGCGTCAGCCCCCAGAGGAGGTTGGTCATGCGCAGCCGTTCCTCGTCCGTGAAGGCGTCGCTCTCCTCAATCAGGTCCCAGTTGTGGAACAGCCGCCAGGTCCACGCGTAGATGAAGAGCATGTGCTCGAAGCACCACTCACCGTCGTGTCGGTTCCTGACGAGGTCTTCGTAGTAGAACAGCACGTCGCGGAACATCCGCGCGCAGTCCGGGTCGTGGGTGAAGTGGTGAGCCAGACCCAGCGTGACCCCCTGCTCGATGGGTCCGCGCAGAGCGTTCCCGAGGTAGGCCGCCTCCATCTGCTCGCGGAAGGCGTCTGGCGTCGTGCGCGGCATCAACCCCTCGTGCGTGTTCGAGGCGGCCACATTCGTGTAGCCGAGCTGCTTTCCGTTGTCCTGAAGAACGCCCTCCAACCGGTCCAGCGCGGCCTTGCCGCCTTCCGGAGTGCTCGCACCCACGAGCAGGACATTGTGCCCCCGGCTCTCCGGGTTGTGCACCGTTCGGATCACATACCCGTCGCCGCCCGGGTAGTAGTCGTCCACGAAGGCGTACTTCCTCCGGTAAAGCGCCATCAGTCCCGGGTTGTTCATCGCGTTGCCCAGCACCACCCAGTGGCGCTCGTTGAGCGATGCCACGGACGTGTCTTCCCCGGACACGACCGGCAGGGACTCACCTGAATGGGC
>JASLMQ010000233.1 GCA_030746455.1 Candidatus Latescibacterota bacterium | reverse complement strand
GTCGCGACCGGCCTCGTCCAGCACCCCGAACGCGGGATCGACTGCGGCCTCCACCGCGTGCTCGCGCAGCAGCATGCTGCAGAAACCGTGGATGGTCCCAATGTAGGCCTGGCCCAGGTCGTACTGCCACGCCGCCGGTCCCGTGGCACCTCCGAGGCGGCTACGCAGCTTCTCCGACAGCCGGGTCTTCAGCTCCGCCGCCGCCTTCTCGGTGAACGTGATGGCCACGATCTGGCGCAACTCGGCGTGGCCCTCGGTCAGCAGGTGAATCAGGCGCTGGATCAGGACCGAGGTCTTTCCGCTTCCCGCCCCCGCCGAGAGGCAGATGTCGTGATCGGTGTCGGTCGCCGCCCGCTTCCTGGCCTGTTCGTCACTCATGGGAGGCGCTCCTCACACGGGTTCTGGCGAACCGGGCCGCGTCCTCACTCATCCCTTCGGCCATCCGGACCTCATCCACGCGACACATGCCCCGGTAGTCACAGTACCGACAGGGGTCCCCACCGGGGTCCGTCGAGGTCGGCAGCAGAGGGAAGCGGCCGTCCACGATGTCCCGCACGTAAGCCGACATATGGTCCAACATAAACTGGCGGAGTTCCGGCCACTCCGGTTGGCCGCGGGAGGGCTTGCCTTCGCGCACCAGCCGTCCGGATTGCGTGAGTCCCCCCTTCTTCCCCGGTGGGCCCGCGACCATCAGATAGTGGCCTCCCTCGGGATCCACGCCCAGCAGCTGCTCGGCTGCCAGCAGGTAGACGAACAGCTGAAAGCTCGTGCCGTCTCTCACCTGCTTCAGCGCCGGGGCGCGCGAGCCGGTCTTGTAATCGATGACGATGGCCCTGCCGTCGGGATCTGCGTCCACGCGATCGACGATACCCCTGGCGTGGATGGCGATCCCGCCGTGGTCGATCGTCAACGGCTCCCCCGAGCCCCCTGGGGTACCGTCTCCCGGCGCACCCATCCCGAAGCGGAACTCCAGAGACACCGGCGCCTGGCCAGGATTCTTCTTGAAGTACTCGATCTCGCTTCGCACGAACCAGGTCAGGCGCGCCATCAGGCGTTGCCTCTCGTGAGGCCACGCCCCGGGGTGCCCCACGCGCCCCTCCGCCTCGAACCGGGCACATTCCGCTTCCAAGATCGCCCAGATCGCCTCCAGCGCCTCCTGTTCGTCCGCTTCGGTCGGCGGCTGGGACCGCCCTGCACGGCCGTCCCATCTCGAGCGGTAGAACCGCTCAAGGATCCGGTGGTGTAGCAGCCCCCGCTCCAGCGGCGAGATCTCCACCTCCTCCGTCTCGGGTGCCTCGAGCCCGAGGACACCTGCGGCGAAGAACTGCCACGGACACTTGCCGAAGCTGTCCAGACGCGTCGGGCTCAGCGGTCTCCCCGCCCACACCTGCCGCACGGCTTCGGCCAGCAGACCCTCGTCTCCGAGGTCCCCGTCGTACGCCGTTATCCTGCCGCTGTACCACCGGATGAGCTCCGGGCGCAGGCCCCGAATCGCGGGCTCCCCTCCCAGCACCCGTCGGAGCAACGGGGCGGAATCGGCCGTTACCCCGTCCCCGTGGTAGGCGTTGAACAGCGCCCAGGCCGTTGCCTCCTCGGGGTGCCACAGGTCGTCCGACGTCCGGGGCAGAACATCCGCCGTTGTGGTGCGTCGCACGGATCTGCCGGCTGGGTTCTCTCTCAAGTCCACCCGCTCGCGAACCTCATCCACGAACGGCGAGAGGACCGTCGGCCGTCCGTCCGCCTCCGATTCCGAATACACGAGGTAGGCCCGGTCCGTCGCGGCCTGCAGCGTGGACAGGAAGAGGAGTCGTTCGCCGGCCGCCCGATCGGCGTGTGTGCCCATCCAGGCTCCCTCACCCGCCGCGGCCACCACGGCTCGCCGTTCCTCTTCGCCCAGGAAGGGACCCGGGCGCGTCATCAGCGGAAACGCCTTCTCCTCCAGACCGGCGATGAACACGACGCGGAAGCTCAGACCCCCGATGGCCATCGGGTCGTGGAACGGCACCGCGTCGGTTCTCGGGAAGGAATCGCGCAGGACCTCGTCCCGCAGCACCAGGTCCAGCAGATCCAGGAACGACTGGATGGGCAGCTCGTGCGGCCAGGTTCGTCCCATCGCGCGGAGCCGGGCGACCAGCTCGGCGAGCGCCCTACGATCCCACGAGATCAGTCCCGCATCGGGCGGCAGATCACCCGTGCCATCGAGCTCGGGGATCCTCAACACGGTCCCGATCACACGGTCCGCATCTTCGGCATAGTCGGCCAGGCCGGCCCGGTCGGGCATCGCGGCGACCGCCTCCAGGCACAGCACGGCTTCCGCAGCCGCGCGTAGACGGGCAATCCGCTGCCGCACCGTCGGAGACGGCTCATCCTCTTCGCCCGGCTCCTCGAGCTGTCTTTCCTTCGCCGCCGCGAGACCCGACAGCTGTCGGGAGACCGCCTCGGGGGGTGCGTGCTCCGGCAGGGCGACAGATAGCCGGCGCAGATCGCACGCATCGATCCGAGCCGGGCAGTAGGTCGATTCCAGGCACGCCAGGAGCGACCGCTTCTCGAACCCGTTCGACCTCAGCTGCAGGAGATCCCGAACGTAGGACAGCGCTCGGATCTCGACCCAGGGCGTGCCCGTCGGCAGATCGAAGGGGATGCCGAACCGCGGCATGATCTCCTGGATGAGGCCCCGGTAGGGCGAGAGCGACCTGAAGACGACGGCGCAGTCTCGCCACCTCAGATCCGGATCCCGACTTCGGAGTCGGCGGAGCTCCCGTGCGATCGATTCGACCATCTGCGCCGGCCCGGAGGACGAGAGGAATCGAAGGGAGCCGTCGGCCTCTACGGGCGTCCGTTCAGGCGAGAAGATCACAGACCGGACGACCGACAGCGTCTCGCCGCCGGGCGGGCAGGCCGGCAGCTGCTCGGACGCCGCGCCGGTGGCCTCCTGCAGTCGCTCCACCATCCGGTCGAGCGGGGCAAAGGCTTCGCGTCGGTTCGCGTCGAACGGCACCACGAAGCAGACACGACCGTGCGTCTCGGCCAGCCTGAGCAACACCGCCACATCCGAGGCCGAGGGATC
>JASLMQ010000232.1 GCA_030746455.1 Candidatus Latescibacterota bacterium | reverse complement strand
CATCCAGGAGCTAATGCGGCGCAGCGAGCAGGTACCCCCCGAGCTATCCGCCAAGGTGAGGCTGTGCGACACGATGGGATTCGGCATCTCCTACCCGGGGGCCACGCTGCCCCGATCGATCCCCAAGCTCATCCACCGGGTGATCAGCGAGGCAGGTGTACCGCACGACCGGCTGGAATGGCACGGCCACAACGACTTCCACAAGGTCCACATCAACGGGACGACCGCCTGGCTCTACGGGTGCAACTCCCTGAACTCGACCCTGTTCGGGTTCGGTGAGCGGACGGGCAACCCTCCCCTCGAGGGCGCCGTGATGGAGTACATCGGACTGAAGGGAAACCTGTGCGGCATCGACACACAGGTGATCCAGGAGATAGCCGACTATATGGGCTCGATCGGCGTCGAGATCCCTCCCAACTACCCATTTGTGGGCCGGGATTTCAACACCACCCGCGCGGGAATCCACGCCGGCGGGCTTCGGGCCGACGAACGGATCTACAACATCTTCGATACCACGAAGCTCTTCCGCCGTCCACCGAGGGTGGCCATCACCGACAAGACCGGCGTCGATGGCGTGGCCCTGTGGGTCAACGAGTTCCTCGGCCTGAAGGGGAAGGACAGGCTGAGCAAGATCAAGGTCCACAAGATCGCACGCTGGGTGCTGGATCAGTACGAGGTCGAGGGACGGATGAGCGCGATCACCGACGAAGAGCTCGAGAGACAGGTCCGAACCCATCTGCCGGAGCAGTACGCCAGCAGGCAGCAGAGCTCCAAGGCAGGCTAGCGGGTAGCGAAGCACTGAAGCTAGCCTGCCGGCCGAAGCTGTAAGCGGAGGCCGGACGGGGGTGGCGGGCCTCGAGAAGGGCCCGCAACAAGGGAAGGGATGTCGTGTCTCTGATCGACGGATTCATCGAACTGGCGAAGAAGTCGCAGAAGCGGATCGTGCTGCCCGAGGGTGAGGACGAGCGGATGGTCCAGTCGGCGTCGAGGCTGGCCGCAGAGGGGATCGCGAGCCCGACCCTGCTCGGGTCCGAGGAGACGATCGCCGGAGTGGCGGGCGGCGAGATACCCAAGGGCGTCGCCGTGATCGACCCTGCCAACTCGGACCAGATCTCCCGATACGCCTCGGCCTATGAGGCCCGCCGCGAGGGCGTTTCGGATCGCATGGCCCAGCGCCTGGTCAAAAAGCCTCTCTACTTCGGGGCGATGATGGTCGCCGAAGACGACGCCGACGGCATGGTGGCCGGCGTCACCAAGGCCACGGCGCACGTGATCTCCGCGGCGGCCCTCTCCATCGGCTACGCGGAGGGTATGACCCAGCCTTCCAGCTTCTTCATCATGGCCCTTCCGGGCCCACCGGAGCAGGTCCTGGTCTACGCCGACGCGGCGGTGGCCGTCGATCCCACGGCCGAGGAATTGGCCCAGATCGCCGTGGTCACGGCCGGGAACGCACAGGCACTGCTGGGGATCGAGCCCAGAGTCGCCATGCTCTCCTTCTCGACCCACCACAGCGCCTCGCACGCGCGGGTGGACAAGGTGCGCACGGCCACCGAGCTGGCGCGCGAGATGGCTTCCGACCTGATGATCGACGGCGAGCTCCAGGCCGACGCCGCCCTTTCCGACCGGGTTGCCGAGAAGAAGTGCCCGGACTCGACCGTGGCGGGGAAGGCCAACGTGCTCGTATTTCCCGACCTGGATTCCGGAAACATCGCCTACAAGCTGACCCAGTACCTGGCCGGCGCGCTGGCCATCGGCCCCATCATGCAGGGCTTCCGACGGCCCGTGAACGACCTCTCCCGCGGCGCCACCGTGGACGACATCGTGGCCGTCTCGGCCATCTCGGCCCTCCAGGCAGCAGGGTAGCTCTCCTCCAGCTGTTCCCCACAACCTGGGACCCGGAACTCGCCTCTATGCAGATCCTCGTGCTCAACTGCGGCAGCTCGTCAGTGAAGTACCGGCTGTTCGACATGGAATCCGAGGCCGTCACCGCTGGCGGGAGCGTCGAAAGGATCGGCGAGGCAGAGCCCACCTACGCCCATTCGTGGGGAGATGAAAACATATCGGGAACGGTCGATGCAGCTGACCACGACCAGTCCATGATGCACATCCGCGACCTGCTACTCGATCCCGAGCGAGGCGGACTCGAGAGTCAGGACGATCTGGCAGCGGTCGGACATCGGGTCGTTCACGGAGGTGAGCGATTCTTCACGGCCGTGCCCATCACCGATGGGGTCGTCCAGATCATCGAGGAATACGCGTCCCTTGCACCCCTGCACAACCCTCCGAACCTCGCCGGCATCCGGGCGGCAAGGGCCTTCTTCCCGGACGTGACCCACGTGGCCGTCTTCGACACCGCCTTTCACCAGACCATGCCCGAGCAGGCCTACCATTTTGCCATCCCGTACCGCCTATACGAGGAAGAGCAGGTCCGTCGGTACGGCTTCCACGGCACGTCCCATCGGTTCGTTACCCTGCGAGCGGGCGAGATCCTGGACAAGGCCGATGTGGGATTCACGGGCATTACCTGCCACCTCGGGAACGGCTGTTCCATCACCGCCGTCAGAGACGGGAAGTCCGTGGACACCTCCATGGGGCTGACGCCCCTCGAGGGCGTCCCGATGGGCACTCGGTCGGGCGACATCGACCCGGGCGTGGTCTTCCACCTCGCCCGGCACTCGGGAATGTCCATCGACGAAATCGACCGGGTTCTGAACCGCGAGAGCGGCCTCCTTGGCGTCTCCGGCGTCTCCAACGATCTGCGTGAGGTCCAGTCGGCGGCCAAATCCGGAAACGAACGCGCCGAGCTCGCCCTCCAGGTCTACGCCCACGGGGTCCGGAAATACGTCGGCGCCTACCTCGCCGTCCTCGGCGGAGCAGACGCCGTTGTGTTCACAGGCGGAGTGGGAGAGAACGGCGACGCGATGCGCGCCCGGATCCTGACCGGCCTGGACGGCCTCGGTCTGGTCCTGGATGCCGAGAGGAACCACGAGTGCGTCGGCCACGAAGGCGAGATCTCCGCTGAAGGGTCCCCCGTCAAGCTCCTGGTGATCCCCACCAACGAGGAGCTGCTGATCGCGCGCGACACCCGCGATGTCGTCTCCTCAAACGCCTCCTAGTCGGACCCCACCGCACGCCCTCAGATCCCCTCTCCATCCTCCGTTACCGCCACGCGTCCGAACGACGTCGCGAACGCCACGAAGTCGGTGAAGTTGATCACCCCGTCGTCGTTCGTGTCGGCTAGCGCGATGTATCTCTCGTCGCCGACCGACGACCCGAAGGCCTGGGCGAGCGCAACGAAGTCCCCGAAGTCCACCTCGGTGGGTGACCCATCGTTCGGATCGATGATGAAGACGGCGTTCCCCTCCGCGTCGCGCCAGTCGGGCCGCGCCGTGGGTCCGGCCGACACCCCGACCGGAGCACCCTCGCTCCGGTTGTCGAGGTCCAGGGCATCCACACGGTAGACCATCCCCCCCTGCAGCGGCGCGTCATCCACGAAGGCCTTCAATCCCGCGTCGACCGTCGCGATGCGCCCCAGCGACTCCGCATCCGGCCCCCGAAGCACCTCGTACGCCTCCACTCCCGGAATCGGCATCGAGAAGCCTCGGTAGGTGACCAAGCCGACGGGTCGATCATCGGCCGACGGTGTCCACGCGAGGGACACGGTGCCGTCGTCACCCGCGGATGCGGACACCTCGGTGGCCGCCGCTGGCGCGAGGTTGTCGATCGCGCGTGCGGGTGCCGAGATGGTCTTGGGGGTTGAGGCGATGGGTTTGGTGGCTGCCTCGGCTGGTCCCTCGGTCTGGCTAGGACCGCCCTTCGATACACTCGATCTTCCGGTGGAAGATCGAGCACTCAGGGATACGGTATCATCCGCATCTGTGAACCCCTGGACCTGCACGATGGAGCCAACTTCCAACGTGGCCATAGCAGGGCTGCCCGTTCCTTCTGAGGGAACCGGAAGCACCGTCTCCCCGAGTGCTCCAGCCGCCGTAGGCGGACGGGGTATATCGAGGGGCGGTCCTGACGAAGCCGGTTTTCCCAGGGGTACCGGTTCCGTGGGTGCACCACCCCACTCGCCGGCGACGGCCCAGCGCGTTTCCTTGTTGTCCAGGGATGGGACGACGGCGCGGACGAGAGCCTCGGTCGTGTCGGGTGGGGGGGTGATGACGGCCCAGGAGATGAAGCGTTCCACGGCCTCCGCCCCCTTCACCACCTTCCCGTCCTCACCGATGGCCGACGCCACGGCCAGCTCCCTGTAGATGCGGTACTGCCCGATGCGCCCGTGGTCGTCCGACTTCGGGAAGGTCACAAGCACGTACCGCCCCTGGTCTCCCTTCCCGTCGGACCCCGCGTAGTCGTGCACGACCAGCGTGTCGGGGGGAGCCGGAGTGACGACCATCGGTTCCTCGCCAAAGGGGATGAAGCTCAGCGCCTTGGACACGCCGGCTGCCGTGCGCTGGCTCTCGGCAATACCAGAGGTATCCGGTGCCTCGTTGGCCGCGCGCACGCGGATGACCAGGCCCTCGCCTTCCCGGTCGGGCGCGACGGCAGTGAACGTGCTGCCCTCCGCCAGGACCTCCTGCGGCCCGGACGGGATCTCCACGTCGCCGATGTTCGTGCCGAAGTCGACCCAGATCCGGTCCATCACATTCCCGGCCGGGATCCGCGTTTGCAGCAGGTTGATAGATGCGGTCAATGAGTCACTCGACGAGATATCCTGCGCTCTGATGAACACCTTGGTGCTTGGATTTCCGAACGCGTCGATGGGCAGCACGGTGATCTGGAAGTCCCCCGACACCACCGCGGTCTCCACACCCTCCTCCAGAACGGAGAGCTGGTACTGGCTGAATTCGGCCGCATCCACGGTAAGGGAATCCAGGCGGCCTGTGGGATCCGCCTGTTCCTGACTGCTGGTGTCCTCCACCACGACGGAGAAGTCGTCCAGCGTCAGGTTCGACGCAACCCTCACGGTGCGGCTGCCCAGCATCCACCCCTCACCGTCCAGCCCGGCGGTGCCATCGCCATTGTCGGTGACACCCTCACCACTGAAGGACACGCCGCTGGTGTCCTGTTCGCCGGCGTCGATGCACAGGAGCACGCCCGCCTGCTCGAAGGTGACCACGGTACGAAGCTCACCGACGTTCTTGGTGTCAATTGCCGTCACCTTGAGCGGCAGCCCCACACCCGCGATCACCGAGTCCACGGACGTGCTCGTGCTGTCGATGGTGACCAGGAACGAGTCGACCGTTGGGTTGGCGAAGGCCTTGGTGAAGCTCAACGTGTCCACCGCCGTCACGAACACGTTGCCGGCCACGTCGCGTGCGAAGACCTGGAAACGGTAGTCCTCGCCGTCGATCAGTGTGTCCATGACAGTGATCTTGACGTCGTCGTCCGACGCGGCCAGGCCTTCCACGGACTCCTC
>JASLMQ010000231.1 GCA_030746455.1 Candidatus Latescibacterota bacterium | reverse complement strand
GCATCCATTGATCTGGTTCAAGCTGACCGCTGATGGCTGAATGCTGACCGCTTGCAGATGTTTCGCCGCTCACTTCTTCAGTTCCCGCTACCAACGCCGGAGCCCGTCCCTACCTATGAAACGCATCCTCATCGCCGAGCTCAAACAGGAGACCGCGACCTTCAACCCGGCCCGGACCCGGTACGTCGACTTCCAGGTTCGACGGGGTCCTGACATCGTCGAGTCCTTGCGGGACACGCGCACGGAGATCGCCGGAATGCTCAGCATGCTCGAGGGTCGGTCGGGTATCGAGATCGTGCCCACCTTCGCCGCGTGGGCGGTCTCCGGCGGGCCCGTCGCCACGGCCGACCTGGACCGTCTGATCGACGAGTTCGTGGCATCGGTCCGTGATCACGTCGACGTGGATGGGGCGTGCATCTCCTTCCACGGTGCCATGGCCGGTGAGGAGGAGGTAGACCCCGAGGGCCGCGCACTCGCCGCCGTTCGGGAGATCCTAGGCGACATCCCGATCGCCGTCTCCATAGACCTCCACGCCGTCATCACCGACCGGCTCGTGGACCACGCCGATGTGCTGGTGCCCTTCCACACCTACCCGCACACAGACCAGTATGAGACGGGCCAACGCGCGGCCCGGAATCTCCTGGGGCTGTTGGATGGGACATCCTTCCCCACCACCGTTCGTGTCAAGCTGCCCATGCTCGTGAGGGGAGACGAGCTTCTCACCGCCACGGGCCTGTTTGGACAGGCCATCGGCATCTGCAAGGAGATCGAGGCATCCGACCGTGGACTCGCGGCCGGCGTGATCATCGGCAACCCCTTCACCGACGTTCCGGATCTCCGCTCCAACGTGCTCGTCACCACCAACGGTGATCCCAAGTCCGCCCGCGAGAACACCGAACGCCTGGCCCGGTTCATGTGGGAGAACCGGCAGCGGCTGCTCGCAGACCTCATCCCTCTGGACGAATCCATCCGCCTGGCCGAGGAGACAGACGGCCTCACCGTCTTCTCCGACGCCGCGGACTCGACCGCGTCCGGGGCCCCAGGAGACAGCAACGCCATTCTCGGGGGCATTCTCGAATCAGGGTACAGCGGCAAGGCGCTCATCCCCATCGTGGACGCGCCCGCCGCCGCCACGGCCTTCGACGCGGGTGTCGGCGCGACACTGACCCTCCCTCTGGGCGGTACTTTGGATCCGGGCCGACACACCCCGCTGGACGTCGAGGTCCGGGTGAAGGGCCTCTTCGACGGCAACTTCGCCTATGAGGACGGCACGACCGCCCGCGCAGGCCGGACGGCCGTGCTCGTTTCGGGCAACCACCAGATCCTCGTCACCGAGCGATCGGTCTACGTCGTGGGCCGCAAGGTCTACCTTGCCCACGGTCTCGACCCTCGCGATTTCGACGTGGTGGTGGCCAAATCACCCAATGGTTTTCGCACGCACTACGAGTCCATCGCCGCCCGCATCGTCCCCGTGGACGTGCCGGGCTCCACGAGTGCCAATCTCGCCTCGCTGCCCTTCCAAAATTGTGCGCGCCCCGTCTTCCCGCTGGATGACAATGTCCCGCCGCCGGAATGCCTGGCCTCCTAGACGACCTGCGGCGGGGCCTCCACCAAGAGGGATTGCCTGATGCAACAGACCTGGACCTGGTCGATCACCGGATACTCGTTCTCCGGGTTGCCCCACGAGGAGATCCACCGGATATGCAAACTGGCCGGAGCGGCAGGGATCGAGGGTGCCCCGGGCATGTTCGGAAACAATGCGAAGCCCGAGCTCGAGCACATCGCGGAGGCCTACCGTGCCGAGGGCCTGGCCATCTCGAGCTTCCACCTGCCCTTCGCGGCCGACGACGACATCGCCTCCTTCTACGAGACCACCCGGAGGAGGGCCGCCGAGAATGCCGTGCGATGGATGGAAATTGCCGCCGCCCTCGGTGCATCGGTCGGAATCCAGCATCCCACGACCAACAAGCTGAACGTCGACGTGGAAGGCGCCGACCCCTACGTGCGCCAGATAGGCAGAAGCCTGGAGACCATGCTGCCGGCGGCCGAATCCCTCGGCGTCACGGTCGCCCTGGAGAACATGCTGCCTGCGGAGGGTGGGCGCTTCATGTCCCGGCCCGAGCACATCGAACGCATCATCCGGGAGTTCGGCCATCCCAAGCTAGGGTTCTGCCTCGACACCGGCCACGCTTTGGTCGCCGGAGGACCCGATCGCGCTGGTGAGATCCTCGACGCGATGGCCCCAGCCCTCGCCGCGTTTCACCTGGCAGACAACGCGGGCTACACCGACTCCCATCTTGCGCCCGGGCGTGGCCTCGTCGACTGGACGGCCGTGTTCCGGCGCGCGGCCGAGCTGCGGTACGCGGGCCCGATGTGCATCGAGACCCGGCCCTTCGCCCACGGCCCGAGATTCTCGGACGAGTCCTGGAAGCAGCTGGTCGCAGAGACCGAGGCGCTCTCGCAGAAGGCCCTGAGTGATTGAGCCGATTGGAGACCATCCGATGGAATGGCACGAGCGATATGGCCCCTGGGCCCTGATCACGGGGGCGTCCTCCGGGCTGGGTGCCGAATTTGTGCGCCAGCTCGCCGATCGGGGCCTCAACTGCGCACTCGTAGCGCGGCGCCGTGACAGGATGGAGGCGGAGGCCGCGGCCGCTCAGCAAGCACACGGCATCCAAACACGCGTGATCGTCGCGGATCTCACCGAGCCGGACGCCTGCCGGGTGGTTTCCGAGCAGACCGACGATCTCGATGTGGGCCTGCTGGTCAACAACGCCGGGTATGGCATGTCCGGGGCCTATCACGACCTGGACCCGGATCGGCAGGCCAAAATGACCGTGCTCAACTGCGTCGTCCCCGTCATGCTCACCAACCACTATCTACCCAGGATGCTCGAGCGCGGACACGGGGGCCTCATCTTCCTGGCCTCCACGGCTGGCTATCAGGCCTGTCCCTACTTCTCCACCTATGGGGCCACCAAGGCCTTCAACCTGATGCTGGGCGAAGCCCTCTGGGTGGAGTGCCGATCACTCGGCGTGGATAGCCTGGCGCTGTCGCCAGGCTTCACCAAGACCGAGTTCAACGACGTGGCAAACATCAAGGACGCGGGCGCCTTCCGTGAGGCCACCGCCGATGCCGTGGTGGCCGCCGCGCTCCGTAACCTCGGCCGAAAGGGCTCCCACATCCACGGTCTGCTGAACAAGGTGCTCAACTTCACCGGGCGCCTGCTCCCCCGCAGGGCCGTCATGGCAATCACGAGTGCGGCGCTCAAGGGAAGGACAAAGACACTGTGAGCGACCTCGTCTGCACGGCCTGCGAGGCGACGTATGCCTCGACCGATTTGGTCTGGAGGTGCAACTGTGGCGCAACGCTGGACCTCCGATACGAGGCGAAGCTGGACCTCGAAGCCATCCGGTCGGGTCCGACCTCCATGTGGCGATACGGGAAGGCCATTCCGATCGATCGGGGTCACGTGGTCTCATACGACGAGGGTCTCACCCCGCTGACCCAGGCTCGTGTCG
>JASLMQ010000230.1 GCA_030746455.1 Candidatus Latescibacterota bacterium | reverse complement strand
TCCTGTTCTACCTGCGCACCTTCCGGATGACGGCCATCATCACGCTTTCGATTCCCCTCTGCGTGATGATCACGATCACCGCCCTGTATTTCATGGATTGGTCGCTGAACATCGTGACGATGACCGGGCTGATGGTGGGCGTGGGGATGGTCGTGGACAACGCCATCGTGATTCTGGAGAACATCTTCCGGATGCGGTCCAGGGGGGACGATCCCCGACAGGCCTCCATCGGGGGTGCCAGCGAGGTGGCGCTGGCCATTACCATGGCCACGCTGACCACGGTCGTCGTCTTCCTGCCGCTGATCTTCATGGGGGGAGATGCCTGGCTGACCTTCCAGCTGTCCAGGGTGGGGGTCCCTGTCATCATCGCCCTGCTGGGATCCCTCTTCATGGCACTCATCTTCATACCCGTTGCGGCACATCGGCTGGGCGGACGGCGTGCCCGTCGAGAGCCCAAGTCGATCGGCGCGATGCGCAAGGTCTACGGACGCTCGCTGGCCTGGACGATGAGCCACAGGCGGGATGCGCTGCTGATCATCGCGGCACTTTTCGCGACCATCCTCTATCCGTACGAACGAACCAAGATGACCGACCGCGTGAGGGGGAACATCAATGACCTCCGGATCCGCCTCCACGCGCCGGCCAACTTCACCTCGGAGGATATCAGCCAGATCCTGACCGAGCTGGAGTCCTACCTGCAGAGCAGGAAGGGGGTCTACGGCATCCGGACCGCAAGGGCCTCCTACCGCAAGACCTTCGGACAGATCCAGGTGTTTCTGCATTCGGATCCCACGGAGGCCTGGTGGCACGTGGCGTACAGAGACATCCGAGCGAAGCTGGGATTCCCGCTCGACGATCGCATGGACAGGGCGGGCGTGATCGATGACTTGAGAGAGAACCTGCCCAAGTTCGTGGGCGTGCGTATGAGCGTGCAGGGGCGCGGCGGCGGTCGGAGAGATCCCAGTCTCTCGGTGTATCTCTACGGAAACGACACCGAGGTGCTCGCCGGCATGCTGGCCGAGGCGGAGCGTCGGCTCCGGACCATTCCTTCGGTCACGGGGGTGGATAGCGATCTGGAACGCGCCGACGACGAGGTACGGATCCGGATCGACCGTGATCAGGCGCGTACCCACGGGATACCGGCACGCGTGGTTGGCCGGAGCATCGCCTACAGCCTGCAGGGAATCGGGCTGCCGCGCTACCAGGCCGACCATCGGGAGGTGCGGACCCGGCTGTATCTCGACAGGTCCGACAGGCAGACACTCCATCAGCTGAAGAACTTCACCTTCCGATCGCGTTCGGGCGAGGAGGTCCCGCTGGCATCCTTCGCCGCTTTCGAGATCGCCCGGGGCAGCGGCACGATCCGTCGGCAGAATGGGAAGACGCGCCTGAGGATTCAGGTGTTCGCCAACCGGAAGGACCTCAGGGCGCTCTACACGGAAATCGACCGGGCGATGGAGAACTTCCAGATGCCCAGGGGATACTCGTGGGACAAGGGTGAGCGGTACTACCGTTTCCGAAGGTCTCGGACCGAGTACACCTACGCGATCGCCATGGCGGTGACGTGCGTCTTCCTCTTGATGGGCGTCCTCTTCGAGTCCTTCATCCTGCCGTTCTCGGTGCTCTTCTCGATTCCCTTCGCGTTCCTTGGGGTGTACTGGACTTTGTACCTCACCGACACGCCGCTCGACATTATGGCCAA
>JASLMQ010000229.1 GCA_030746455.1 Candidatus Latescibacterota bacterium | reverse complement strand
ACAGATGTAGAAGCGACCCGGGAGAAGGGAGTAGCATCGGGTGGTTGGCGCGAGATCCAGGAGCTGCTTGGGCTCCCGGCTCGCGAAGTGGAGATAGCCCGCCTCCCTCAGCCACGTATTGAGGTGGACCTCCTGCCGGAGCCTGCAGAAACCGTGATCCGACAGAACCACAAGCAAGACCTCTTCACCCACACGATCTGCGAGCTCTCCGATCGCGGCATCGATCCGTTCGTAGAACCGATGGAACCACGTCAGATAGGCCGCGTGGCCGCCCTCGGCCTCTCCCCAGAGGAAATGGTGCAGCCTGTCCGTGTCGATCAGGTGGGCGACGAACAGATCCCACTCGCCCTGCCCCAGGTAATGGAACATGGTGTCGCACCGCCTGTCCAGGGCCTGGAACACACTGTTGAGGAACTTGTCCTTGTCCTCGTGGGCCTCCCAGGCGTCGATGTCGATCACGTAGCCGCGGCTTTCCAGCTCCGCGGCGACCTGCAGGGGGTACGTAGCACGCTCCAGCGAGGGCGCAAGAAAGCCCGAAATCAGGACGCCGTTCACTGCCTTCGGAGGGTAGGTGGACGGAACGCCCATCGAGAAAACACGCCCGCCCATGCCCCCAAACAACTCCACCCAGGTCTTCGCCCGGAGGTGTCTGGCATTGGGGATGAACATCTCGTGGGTCCGGGGCAGCCGATCGATGAACCCAAAAATATTGTGTCGTCCTGGATTGCACCCCGTGACGATTGACGCCCAGGCCACGGACGACACTGTGGGCAGCACGGAGGATATGGGCAGCAGGCTTCCCCGATCCAGCAGGGCCGAGAAGCTCGGCATCCGCCCCTCCTCCACCAGCTTCCGGAGCAGGCTGTGCGGGACTCCGTCGAGGCCCAGTACGATCGCCCTGAGGGCGGAGGTCCGACTACGTCTGAACAGGTTCATCTGGGTTCCTCACCTGCTGCCGCAATCAGAAAGGGCCCTCAGCCCTCGAGGCAAAGCGCCAAGAGCCGAAGGCCCTCCAATGGGGTGGGGTGAGTGAGGGGACTTGAACCCCCGACCTCCTGGGCCACAACCAGGTGCTCTAACCACCTGAGCTACACTCACCACGGTTCCGTGAGCACTCCCGGCAGGACTCGAACCTGCGACCTACTGCTTAGAAGGCAGTTGCTCTATCCACCTGAGCTACGGGAGCCCAAACCCTGAATTTGATGCAACTTATCCAGCATGCTAGCAAAAAAGGTAGGACAAACCCGCACATGTGTCAAGCGAAATGGACCTCAGCATGGGGCACATATCAGGCGGGCTCGGCCTCCGGTTCCCTCGGCCTGACCAGCAGCGTCAGGCCCTCGAGCACGAGCCAGACCTCGAGGAGAAAGGCCACCACACCGATCGCCAGACTCGGTGCGTTGCCGGCGTGGTACAGGTCGCCCAGGGTGACGAGCAGGGCCCACGACGTGAAGGTCAGGACCAGCAGCGCCGGAATCAGAGTGACGAAGTAGTTCTTCCCCTTCTGCCTGAGATAGTACGTGATGATGACCAGGGACAGGCCGGCAAGGAGCTGGTTGATCGCCCCGAAGAGGGGCCACAGCACGAGCGCGCCCTTGCCGCTGGCGCCGTTGAAGAACGCCAGCGCGGCCGCCGTGGACACCGCCACTGTCGTGGCCACGTGCCGGTTGCCCAGCCTCGGGATGTTGAGATCAGCCGCGAGCTCGGAAATCACGTAGCGCTGGATCCGTGTCGCCGTGTCCAGTGTCGTGCCCGCGAAAGAGGCGACGAAGACGCCCATCACGATGATGGCGATCTCTCTGGGGATGCCCAGGACCGCAATCATGTTGGCGGACCCGCCCACGAAGGCCGCCACCTTGGACCCCAGTCCCTTCGCCGCCGTCCACGTAGCATAGTGCTGGCTCCACGCCGCGTGTCCGGTCAGCATCTCGCCATCGGATCCCGCGCCACCTGCGGTGGCGTAGGCGATGCCCAGGCCCGCGCCGCACGCGACGATCACCAGCGTGGCAAGGAAGGACTCCGTGAGCATCGACCCGTAGCCAACGAACCGCGCGTCCGGCTCGGTCCTCACCTGCTTGGAAGATGTGCCGCTGCCAACCAGACAATGGAAGCCGGAGATGGCGCCGCAGGCAATGGTGATGAAGAGGAACGGCAGGATGGGGGGGGCCTCCGGCGGGCTGAGGTTCACCGCCGGCGACACCATCGTGGGGTGAGCGGCAAAAACGCCGAGCACCAGTAGGGACATGGCGATGAAGAGCTGCCAGGCGTTGATGAAGTCGCGGGGCTGAAGCAACGTCGTTACCGGCAGCGTCGACGCGATGTAGGCGTAGGCGAGCAGAATGATCGTCCAAACCCCCGTGGGGGGAATGCCAGCCACCTCGGGCATGGCCAGCGGCCGGTAGTGTCCGAGAACGACGGTCACATACATGAGGACGACCGCGCCGATCGTGGCCGGCACCAGCCTGAGGTCTCGCTTGTAGATCAGCCAACCCAGGATGATCGCGATCGGTATCTCCATCCACACCGGGAAGACCGAGTGGGGGTACATGTGGAAGAGGACGGCGATGACCATCCCGAAGATGGCGATGACGATCAGCAGGGCCAGGAAGATGATGGTGAAGAAGATGATCCTGAGGTGGCGGTTCATCAACGTGCCCGTGATGTCCGCCACCGACCGCCCCTTGTGCCGCAGGGACACGACCAGGGCGCCGAAGTCGTGGACGGCCCCCATAAAGATCCCGCCGAAGAAGACCCAAAGGAGCGCCGGGACCCACCCCCATATGATGCCGATGGCCGGCCCGACGATGGGTCCCGTTCCGGCGATCGACGTGAAGTGATGTCCGAAGATGACCTGCTTCTTGGTGGGCACGTAGTCGATCCCGTCCTCGTTGGTGCACGCAGGGGTCTCCCGGCCGGGATCCAGGGCGAAGATCTTCCCGGCCAGGTACTTGCCGTAGGTGTTGTAGGCAAGGATGTACCCGACGAACGCCACCACCATGATGAGTACGCTTTCCATCCCTAACCCTTCCCTCTTCTATCTGTTCTCGCCGCGGTCCCCGCATTGGGGGCCCGACTGCTAGCGAAACAGGTTGAGAAACCGGTCTTCGTACAGGCTGTAGAGTTCCCAGCGATCCAGCTCCTTCTTCAGCTGCGCCGCTTTCTCCTTAGATCCTTCGCTCTGCACCTCGTGAAACAGCCTCTCGATCCTCTCCATCACGTACTGCGGGACCTTTTCCTCGTCCAGCTGGTCGAGCTCTTCTTCCTCGCCCTCCTCCTTGGCCTCCTTGGCCATGCTGCTGAAGCCCGACTGGATCTTGCCTTCGATCTCCCCCATCGAGCGATTGACCTGCTCGGCCGCCTCATCGATCTCCGACATATCCACTTCGATATCCAGGAGGCTCTCGAAGACCTGCACGATCGCACGTGACGCCTTGGGGTTGGGCATCTGAATCGCATACTGCGGCATCGTCGCCAGCAGGCAGGCCGCCTCGATGTCGCGCAGCCCCGCGAAGCCGAGAAGCAACCCGTTCAGGCCCGAGATATGTCCCTGCTGCAGGATCTCGACCCCGTGTGGTTCCAGTGTGTCGCGGAGCGAAGACTGGTTCGCCACGCCCAGGACCTGGACCTCCTGCTTGTGGCTGATCGGCATGGCGAACGCTGCGCCGGTATAGACTGTCCGGACCCCGAGTTGCTGGGCGAGGTCCAGGATCTGGTTCATCAGTGACACCCCACCGCCTCCGGCGACCTGGGTCTCGCTTTCGAAGATGATCAGGTTCGAGGACGGTACATAGTAGAAGACATGGGAGGGCAGATCGGGGAACTTGGCGATCCCGTTTTCGACCTCGACGGCTTCCGGAGTGAAATACTCCTTCATATCGACCTCGGCGAAAGGAACGGCGTCGATCTTCCTGCGGATGTAGTCCACGGCCCCGACGCCCACGTTGCCCATGCCGGGCCATCCGGCGAGCAGAGCCGGAGACTCGATCTCACCCGAGATGTCTCTGTTGATCTTCAGGTTCATGGCACGCCTCCCCTTGTACTCCTGCCCTGCACCTATCCCGCCCTGAAATTCGCCACGCCTTCCTGTATGAACGTGCGGGTCTCCAGGTCCAGGGCCGTGATCGCCACGATGATGGCCCCACCCGTCTCATCCTCCCCTGCCTGGGGCAGACCATCGATCTGGTAGATACGGGTTCCGTCCGTGGCCTGAGCGGTGAGATCCGGCTGACCGCCGCCGGAGCTGCCGAACCGACGGTAGAACACGTCTGGATCCATGCCGTAGAGGTGTCTGCCCTCGCCTACCCATTCTCCGTTCTCGGGGTTCTCCCTGAGGCCCGACTCCAGCAGGAAACGCCGGTGCTCCGGAGATGCCGACTTAACCACCACGACGTCGTCCGGGTCGAGG
>JASLMQ010000228.1 GCA_030746455.1 Candidatus Latescibacterota bacterium | reverse complement strand
CCCGTGGTCCCGGAAGCTCCTGGCCTTCCAGGCGACCTCCTCGTCATCCGTGGTGACCATGCCGCCCTCGCCGCCGGTGGTGAAGGTCTTGTTCTGGCAGAAGCTGCACGCGGCGATGTGTCCGATCGTTCCGGTCTGCTTCCCCTTGTACGAGCCGCCGAAGGCCTCCGCATTGTCCTCGATCACGAACAGGTTGTGCCGCTTGGCCAGGTCCATGATCGGATCCATATCGCACACGTTGCCGTAGAGATGCACCGGAATGATGGCCTTGGTCCGCTCGTTGATCAGCTTCTCGGCCGACTCGACGCTGATGCAGTGATCCTCGATGTTCACGTCGGCGAAACGCGGAATCGCCCCCGCCTGGACCACCGAGAAGCTGGTCGCGATGAACGTGTAGCTCGGTACGATCACCTCGTCGCCCGGCCCGATGCCCAGGGCGGTCAGGGCCACGTGGAGGGCGGCGGTGCCGGTGGCCACGCTGATCGCATGCTTGCTCCCCTGCCACTCGGCATACGCCTTCTCGAACTCCATGCCCTTGGGGCCGGTCCAGTAGTTGACCTTCCCGCTTCGCAGCACCTCTTCCACGGCCTTGATCGCCTCCTCCGAGAACTGCGGCCAGCCCTGAAGGGTGTTGGTGATGGCCTTGGGTCCCCCGTCGATCGCCAGTTTGTCAGCCATTGCGCGTCTCCTTTCGCGATTTGCGGCCGTATGGATGCCCCGGCAATCCGCCCAGCTGGGGCGGCCAACACCATAGCGATATCTCTTAAGTGGCGCAAGCGCTGTCTGTCAAGGCCGACGACCCCTACCGCCGTGCCGCGCCGGCCTCGGGTCACGGATTTGGAATATTTATTCTTGACATAGGCATATCTATGATATATATTCCATAGCAGAGAGGCATCTCTCGTCAGCAAGGGGGTTCTGCACAGGGCTGTGTCCAATGCCCTCTGCTGCAGCCCATTGCGCATACCTTCGTCGTTTCCTTGAAGAGGCGTTGCGCACGATGAAACTAGAAACGACAGACAACGAGCAGTACCTTGTGAGTGACGCCGTCGTAGACGGGGCCACTCCCTCTGTCTCAGCAAGGGCACAGGAGCTCTCGCGCGACCTGCCCGGCGGAATCGAGAAGGCCCGGCGGCTCTTTGAGTGGGTCCGGGATGAGATCCCACATACCAGGGATGTCGACGCCGACGCGGTCACGTGCACTGCCAGCGAGGTGCTCCAGGCCGGTACAGGCATATGCTATGCCAAGAGCCACTTGCTGGCAGCGCTTCTGAGAGCGGCGGGGGTACCAGCTGGATTCTGCTATCAGGTGCTCAGAAGGACTGACCCCCATGAGGGCTTCGTTCTTCACGGGCTCAACGGCGTATACCTGGAGGAGTTGGATCGATGGATCCGAGTAGATCCGCGCGGCAACACGGGGCAGATATGTGCGCAGTTCTGTATTGAGGAGGAACAGCTCGCGTTCCCGACGAATCCCTCGAGAGGTGAGTTCATCTACGAGACGATCTTCGCCTGCCCGGCACCCGAAGTCGTACGCACACTGAACGCCTTCTCCAGTCGGACGGAGATGTGGCCGCACCTTCCTTCGCGTTTGGCCGACGAGGCCCTATGAACGGCAAGCGCAAGCGCCACCAGAAGATCCTGGACCTGATCGCGTCCAACCAGATCGGCACGCAGGCCGCACTGGCGCGTGCCCTGGATACCAACGGTGTCCAGGTCACGCAGTCGACCCTCTCGAAGGACATCCGGGAGCTGGGCATCATCAAGGCCCCGGGAGACGACGGCGTGCCTCGCTACCAGGCCCCTGGGACGGCTCGGGCCTTTCTACAGGGGGAGGATCTGCTCATTCGCGAGCTGACGGACTTCGTCGTCGACCTCGACGGAGCCGGGCATACGCTGGTGGTCAAGACCCTCACCGGCCACGCTCAGGGGGTGTGCGAGGCCATCGACCAGGCCCAGTGGCCTGAGGCCGTGGGCACCCTCGCTGGCGAGAACACCATCTTCATCCTGTGCCGATCGGCCTCTCAACGCGAGGCGCTTCGAAGCAGGATCATAGATATAACCGGGGAACTCTGATATGGTAAAGGTAGGCATCTACGGCGACACGGGCATGGTCGGTCAGGAGATCGACAGGACCCTCGCGCATCACGACCAGGCCGAGATCGTGTTCCGGCAGAATTCCAGGCGCCAGGAAGGCCGATTGGAGGACTGCGATGTGGCCTTCCTCGCCACAAAGGACCCCGAGTCCATGGCCTTTGCCCCCGTGGTGCTGGCCGCGGGAAAGAAGGCCATCGACATGGCCGGGGCCTTCCGGTTGCCCAGGGATATGTTCGAGGCCTGGTACGGGCTCGAGCACACCGCACCCGATCTGATCGAGAAGGCCGTCTACGGCATGCCGGCCCTCGGCGCAGACCGCATCGCCCGGGCGGAGCTCGTGGCCAACCCGGGTTGCTACCCCACCAGCGTGATCCTCGTCCTCAGGCCGCTGAAGGATATGCTGCAGGGCACTGCCACCGTCGTTGCCACCTCCGGGAACTCCGGCGCCCGGCGCGAGATCGAGGACGGTTCGAACGAGATCACCTACAGCTTCGGACGGAAGCACAAGCACGTCCCGGAAATGGAGCTTTACTCGAGCTTCACGGTCAACTTCACCCCCATCGTGCTCCGCTCGGTCTTCGCGGGGATCAACGCAAACATCCGGGTCGAGCTTTCCGCCGAGCTCAAGGCACTGCCCGACGAGGGGGCCGCCGAGAGGCTGCGCGCCGCCATCGCGTCGGCCTATGTGGACGACGACCTGGTGGAGG
>JASLMQ010000227.1 GCA_030746455.1 Candidatus Latescibacterota bacterium | reverse complement strand
AAGCCCATCGCCACCGTCTCCTCCGTGAACCGCACGCGCAGGTCTTCGTATGTGCTGCCCTGCACGATGCCGAAGAGGGCCTGCTCGTAGCCCGCCCGGCTTCTGCGATCGCTGCGCTCGTGGGTCTCCCGGCACCTGGCCAACCATCTCAGCGTGCGCTCTCCCGACTCTTGCGCGTAGTCGTGGCTGGTGGGGTACGAGGTACATTCATCGAAGGCCATCACGATGTCGGCACCGATGGCCTGCTCGACCTCGATTACCATCTCCGGGGTGAAGAGGTGACGGGACCCGTCGACGTGGGACTGGAAGGTAACGCCCTCTTCGGTGATCTTGTTCAGGTCGGCCAGGCTGTGGACCTGGAACCCTCCGCTATCCGTCAGGATCGCCCGGTCCCAGCCCATAAACCGGTGCAGCCCGCCGGCCTCCGACACGACGTCGGCGCCCGGCCTCAGATAGAGGTGGTAGGTGTTCCCCAGAATGATCCGGGCGTCCAGCGCTCTCAGGTCGTCCTGACCCACGGCCTTGACGGTCGCCTGGGTGCCGACTGGCATAAAAACTGGGGTTTCCACAGACCCGTGCGGTGTGTGAAGAACCCCTGCCCGTGCGCCCGTATCAGGATCTGTGGCTACGACCTCAAACCGGAACGCCCCTTCGCTGATGGCGGACCTCCTCAACCCCTTGGACAAGTGCAGATTGTGAAGGGAAGCAGCCCCAATATAGCACCCGCCAGAATCCAAGTCAAGAACATCGACCCTTGAAAGACCGTCCCCCCTTCGCCACGCCAATAGCGGGGATTAGTGATTGTCGATCAGCGATTACAGATTGGCCGATTGGCTTCTCAGATGTTCAATCAGCAATCACCGATCAATAGTCACCGGTCACCAATCATTGGCCTTAGCGAACCGCCTCTTCCACCTTCACAAACACGAACCCTTCTGCCGCAAGCTCCGGGAGCTCCCGTTCCAGCACGGCGAGCGTGGTCTCCTTCGCGTGCCCGATCGCGACGGCCGTTCCCTCCAGCCTCGCCCGGACGGCCAGGGCCTTCAGCTCGGCCCCGACGGCCCTCTCGTTCTCCCTGAGATCCAGGAACGCAGCGTTTCGCCTGGAGGCCACCCCCATCTCCTGGGCCACCTGGTAGGCCACGGACCGGGGCGAGGTCATACTGTCGATATAGAAAAACCCGAGCGATCGCACCTCTCTGAGCACCTCGCGGATCGCCTCCCGGCTCTCCGTCACCCGCGATCCCATGTGGTTGTTCATGCCCCGTGCGTGTGGGACCGCCGTCAGCGCCTTCCGCGTGAGCATTCGGATACGCTCCTCCGAATCGCCCTCGAAGATCGCGTCCGGTCCGGGATCTCGGTTCGGGTAGTCGATCGGCTCCATCGGCAGATGAACCATCACGCCGTGGCCGGCCGCGGCCGCCTGCTCGGCGATCCGTATCGCATTCTCGTGCCAGGGGAACACCGACAGGGTCACCGGCTGCTTCAGCGAACAGAATCCCGAAATCAGGGCCGGGTCCTGGTGCCCGAAGTCATCCACGATAATAGCGATCCGCCCTGTTGTTCTGGCCAGGTCCGGTTTCCGACGAAGCGTCACGAGAACCGTGCGCTCCCCCCGCAGCCCGAGCAGCATCGACAGCGAGCTGCCGGACAGATCTTCCCTGGCCTCGATCACCTCGCCGGCCAGTCGCCTGGCCAGACGGGTCAGCTCCAGATTACACACCGCCAGAGGCAGGGCCCCCGGGACGCCCGACCGGACCTCCCATCGCATCGCGCTGGCCCGGTTCTCCGCCAGGCGGTAGAGCTCGACCTCGTATCGCGGAACGCCCAGGCTGATCAGGGCGTGCGTGGCCCGGACGGCCGCGCTGTCGGCGAACGCACGAAGCCCTTCCGGACCCACTTCCCACTGGGGTTCCTCCGAGGGCTTCTCCTCCTCGGGCGGGTAGCCGTGATCCGGCTGCCACACCCACAGGGCCAGGCCGGCCGAGAGCAGGACGAGCACGCACGCCAGGGCCCAGGCCGGCGCCGTCAGATCGCGCCGCTTGCGTGCCATCTTGCGCGGGCTCCGAGATGAGGATTGCCCACGCGTCGTTCGACGGGAATCGCGCTTCGACATGGAAGAATCAAAGGTCGGGTACGGGAGGGGAGTCTACTTAGGCAACCACGCTTCACCCAGCGTCAGGAGTCCGTTGACGAAGTCGCTTCGCAGCTGAGCCCGAGCAATTGCGGTCGAAGGCAAGGCTTGCGAGCGAGGCGCATCCACTGGATTCGGCGAGCGAGTATAACGCAGCCCCCGGCCGCAAGGGCCGGGCGCAAGCCGAATCGGACTTCTTCAACGGGCTCCTAAGGGGAGGCGAAGCTGAGCGGCC
>JASLMQ010000226.1 GCA_030746455.1 Candidatus Latescibacterota bacterium | reverse complement strand
CGGTCTCGCGCCGCTCCGCATCATGGGCCACTCGCTCGGAGGGAAGATCGCCTACTACACCGGCGCGCTGGACGACCGCATCCAGGCGACGGTCTCATCCGACTTCGGCATGGGCTTCAGCTTCACAAACTGGGACGCTCCGTGGTATCTCGGAGATCAGATCCATCTCGACGGCTTCACCTTGGGGCACCATCACCTGCTCGCTCTCATGGCTCCCCGCGCCTTCTTCCTGTTCGGCGGCGAGGCCGATCGTCCCGCGACCTGGCAGTACATCCAGGAGGCGCAGAAGGTCTACTCGCTCTACGGCAAGCCCCACGCCGTAGGGTTCTTCGACCACGCGTCCGGCCACCGACCCACCGAGGAATCCCTCGTCCTGGCCTACCGCTGGCTGGCCGAGCAGTTCGGGCTTCCCGAACGGCCGTGGGAGCTCTAGCTAGCCACATCGACGAGGACAACGGAAAGGCGGCGGCCACTCTTCAGCGACCGCCGCCTTTCCGTTGTCCTCTGAGTCGCTTCGGGGAACTATCCGCCCAGTGCCTCCCTGAGCACCCGCATGTGGTTCCCGCCCATGATCTTCCTCACGTCTTCCCCGCCGTATCCCCGATCGACCAGGGCCTCGGTGATCCGAGGGAACGACGCCGCGCCGTCCACCAGGGTACCGCCACCGTCAAAGTCCGATCCGATGCCCACATGGTCGATCCCGCCCACCTGCACCGCGTGATCGATGTGGTCGAGCAGCCTGTCGAACGTCGGCTCCTCTGCGGCCACGAACCTGGGGACGAACGTGATCCCCATCGATCCCCCGTTCCGTGCCAGGGCCCGGATCTGATCGTCGTCCAGGTTCCGGGGGTGGTCGCAGACCGCCTTGCAGTTGCCGTGCGAACAGATCACCGGTCGCTGTGAGGTCTCCATCACGTCTCGGAAGCCGAACGTGCTGATGTGCGCGATGTCGACCACCATGCCGAGTCGGTTCATCTCTTCCACCAGCTTGACGCCGAAGGAGGTCAGCCCGCCCCGCGACCGCTCCTCGGCGTTCCCGTCCGCCCCCCAGCTGCTGATATTGTGAGTCAGACCGATCGACCGCACGCCGGCGCGGTAGAGCATCCTCAGGACGTTCAGGCTGCCCTCCACCACGTCGCTGTTCTCCACCGCCAGTATCGCCGCCAGCCTGCCCTCGCGCTTGGCCGACACGACGTCATCCGCGGAGCGCGCGATCACGATGTCGTTCCGCTGCGCCTCGACCTCGAAGTAGCCGAAGGCATCCAGTGCGTAGGCCAGGTAGTTGTTCCGGGCCAGGGTTACGTCGACGGCGAAGAAGGCGGCGTCGATCCCTCCCGCTCGCATCTTCGGGAAGTCGATCTGTACCTCTTGAGCCCTCACCGCTCGATCCATCGGTCCCCTGAGGAAGGCCACAGTCCCGGTGCGAGGCGGACCCTCCGCTGCCGGTTGACCGTCCAGCCCCAGGTTACCCCTCCGGATATGGGCCACGATCGTGTCGTTGTGGGTGTCCACCACAATCGCATTGTCGTGCAGGACTCCAGAATCTGTCTGACTCGGCATGGGTGTCTCCCAGTTTGACGCTCAGTCAGTTTCCTCCCGGTGCAGAGGCGTCCCTAAGAAGGCTCTCGGCCCTCAGTCGGTACCGCGGATCTCCCTTCCATCGCTCCAGGAAGGCGGTCAGGGCCGCGGCGGATTCAGCAGGTCGGCCAATCCGGTGGTAGATCTCCCCTGCTTTGTACAGGGAGAAATCGCCCCGCTCATCCCCGGCTCCCGCGGCCTGTCTGAAGACGTCGGCCGCCTCCGCATCTCTTTCCATCCGTTCCAGGTGCACGGCCAGGTTGTAGGCCACGCGGTACGCCAGGGGATTGTGCTGGAGGGCCCGACGATACACGGCGATCGTCTCGGCGGTATAGCCCGTCTCGTTGTAGAGCTCCCCGAGGTTGATCGCCACATCGACATTCCCGGGTTCGAACTCGAGAATCTTCAGGTAGGCTCGGGCCGCTTCCTCGTGCCTTCCCAGCTCCTGACAGGCTAGGCCATAGTTGTAGAGGGCCTTCTGGTTACCCGGATCAAGCGCCAAGGCCCTCTGGAACGCCTCAGCTGCGGAACCGACACGCCGGATCCTTACCAGCAGGATTCCCAGGTTAGCCCACAAGGAGGAGCGCTCGGCGTGCAAGTCGATGGCGCGCAAGCAAGCCTGCAGGGCCCGGTCCGGCTGGCCGAGGGCGAGGTAAGCCAATCCCATGTTCGAGTGGACCTCTACGTACTCGGGATAGATCCGAAGCGCTTCCCGATACTGGTGAAGCTCGCCATCGAGGTCACCCCGGTCGTGGAGCTCGTTCCCCAGGTTCAGCCTCACCTTTGCGCTTCTCGGTGCGGCCCGGGCCGCGCTGCTGAAGAGGGTCAGATTGTCCCGCCAGTCAACATTCCTTATGCGCGTGGACAAACCGTAGACGACCAGGAGAAGCGAAGCGACGAGGGGCAGGATCCAGTTCAGCGCACGCCAGCGGGTGAGCTCGCGGAAGGCCCTGCCCAGCAGGAGGCAGAATCCCAGGCAGGGCAGGTAGAGCAGCCTCTCGGCCATTGCCGTCCCAATGGGAAACAGCAGATTCGCGGCGGGCAGGAGCATCACCGCGGACAGGGCCACGGCGAACCCCCACTCGGGCGCCCACCGTCTGCGCAACCCCTGCACGATCGGCAACGCGCACAATGCGAGGACCACGAGCCCTGTCCAGAGCCTCGGGTCGAAGACCGATGAGACAGCCTCGATCTGGTTGTACGAGTAGTCCGCGGATAGGGGATGCGGCAGCAAGAGCAGCCGTCCGTACTTGCCCAGCACGGCGACGGCCGTGGCCACCCGCTGCCCCACCGGCAAATGGGCCAGCGGGTTGTCGACCAGCGAGGGTCGCTCGGGCAGCAGAATCGATCCGATTGCGGCAAGTCGGACCGCCAGGTACAGAATCACGACGCCTGCGTAGGGGACATACCGACGCCAGTTCGACACGAGGGAGCCGAGAATGGGTACCGTTTCCCGGCATCGCAGACGCCCCATCACGTCACAGGCCACCAGGATTCCAAGAAGGACGACCCCCTGCTCCTTGGCAAAGCACGCCAGCAGGGAGGCACACACAGAGGTCACGCACGGCCCGGCCCGGATATGCACACGGTCGGAGGTCGCCTGGTGATAGCCCAGGACCGCGAGCAGGCAGAAGGCCGCGACAAGAAGCTCGGCCCTTCCCACCACACCGTTAACAGCTTCGGTCTGGACCGGATGGAGCAGGAATGCGGTGGCCGTCAACCCCGCAGCCGTCGCGCTGCCGAGGATGCGCAGGGCGATGAGGAAGGCCAATGCCCCGTTCAACAGATGAAGCGCGAGGTTGGCCGCATGATACCCTGTGGGTGCCATCCCAGTCACCCAGCGGTTCACCGCGTAACTGAAGACGGTCAGCGGCCGGTAGAGCCCGAATTCCGGTCGATCGGGCCAATAGCCCGATGACATGTGGCGGCCCAGGTCCAGGGTCTGGACGAGCGGGTTGTTGACGACGATGGGGAAGTCGTCTAATGTGAACCCGTTTTCAAGGCTATTGGCGTAGACGACAAGCCCCAGGGCA
>JASLMQ010000225.1 GCA_030746455.1 Candidatus Latescibacterota bacterium | reverse complement strand
AAGCTGAAGACCGAGTGCCCGAGATATGCCAGCATCGCCACCCCCAGGAACAACGCGAGCGCCCTCTCGTCCTCCTCTCCTTCCTTCAGCCTGCGGACAACCTCGATTCCGACTACAAACAGAAACCACAGGTAGACCAGCAGGCCGACGGTTCCCAGCTCCGACCAGATCCACAGGAAATCGTTGTGCGGCCGTTGGGGATCCGATGGCAGGACAAGAACGTCACCACGGTCGTACCTGGGATAGTGGACCGACCAGTTCTCAAGGCCCACTCCAATCATGGGTCGATCGGCGATCATTTCCAGGCTGTGGCGCCAGACGCGAAGCCGTCCCCGATCCCCGTGTTCGCTGACCATGGAGGTCACCGTCGCGGCTACCCCTGTCTTCTTTTCGTCAAGGCGCTGCAGTCCCCGATCGGCGAAGCCGGCTGGCAGCCAGGCCATGGCAAGGCCAAGGGCAAGGCACCCCGCGATCGCACATCGACGCACGGGACTCAGCCTGGACCAGATCTCGCCAGCCAGAGACCGCTCTGCGCGCGCCCTCATCCAGAGCGCGACGAGGAGGCCGATCACGGCGGCAGTCGAGAGTCCCACCCACGCCCCACGCGTTCGCGTCAGCATAAGGAACGCGAGCATGAGGCCGGTCGACACCGCGCCGAGAACCCAGTCCCGTCTCCGGGTCTCAAGCCACAGAGCGGCCGACAAAGGGAGGTTGATCGCCAGGTAGGCCGCCGCCGTGTTCCGGAAACCGAAGGTTGCGCTGGGCCTGCCAGCCGAAGGCAGCGTGGACCACGACACCCCCAGGTGCTCCAGGATCCCCATGCAGGCCACGCCGATCCCGGCGACCGCGCTGAAGCGGATCAGAGACATCTCCCGCCCGGGCCGGACTAGACATGCCGTTGTCGCACACACCATCGCGAATGCGGTCTGCGCCGCGAGCACTAGCAGACCCTCTGCAGGATTGCTGCAGCGGGCGGCCTGTGCCGCCGTGATCAGCAGGTAGACGAGCAGAGGAGCCAGAAATGCGGCGCGGCGCGTCAGCCAGACGCGCCGCACTGTGAGACAGCTCGATGCAAGAACCAGCGATAGGACTAAGACCACTGCAAGCTTGGGCAGGCCTGCGGACCGTATGATCCCCGGCCAGAACGCGAACGGCACAACCAGCACCGCGATCCTAAGCGCCCAGACCCCGGTGCTCTGCGCGAGATCCCTCGAGTCGGAATCACCCCACTCAGACTCGTCCACTTAGTCCCCGCCGTCTAATAGGCGCCTTTTCCCAGCAACACCTTCGGCGCCGTCTTGAGCATGATCTTTATGTCCTGCAAAGGCGACCAGTTCTCGATGTAGTAGAAGTCGTACCGCAGGGTTTCATCGAAGCTCAGATCGCTCCGCCCACTGATTTGGGACAGACCGGTCAGCCCGGGCAGCACCTCGAACCGCTTCCGCTGCCAGGCCTCGTACTGATCCACCTCGGATGGGAGCGGCGGCCGGGGGCCGACCAGGCTCATCTCTCCCCTCAGGACGTTGAACAGCTGGGGAAGCTCGTCGATACTCAGCCTTCGGATCACCCGGCCCACCCGCGTGATACGGGGATCTTCCCGGATCTTGAACAGTGGTCCCTGTGCCTCGTTGAAGGCAGCCAGCTCCGCCTGCAGGTCTGCGGCGTCTACGCGCATGGACCGGAACTTGAGGCACGTGAACGGCAGCGCCTTCTTGCCGATTCGCACCTGCCGGAAGATCGCCGAGCCCCGCGATTCGAGTTTGATCAGAACGGCCACGGCCGCTATCACCGGAGAAGTCAGGACCAGTAAGCCCGTTGCGAGCACGAGATCTATGGTTCGCTTAAGGATCCGGCTGGACCGGAGGAAGATCCGCTCCTCCAGCGCAAAGATGGGTACCCCTGCCACTTCACGGACCTGGATCTGGCTCGTCAGCACGTTGAAGAGGGTGGGAACCATGCTGAACTGAACGTCGGCCTCCTGGCAGACTCCCATAAGGGCCATCATCTGGTCTGGTTCGGCGTTGGTGGCGGCGACCATCACCTCGTCCACGGCCTCGCTCTCCAGCTCCCTCGCAAGCGCTTCGGTGCGAGCCCCGTCCACGAATCCGACCGGGTCGTACCCGAGATCGGGATTCGCCTTCAACAGACTGTGGAAGGACCTGGCGAAATCGTCCGCTCCCACGATGAGCACGCGGGTCAGCGCCATCCCCCTGCGTATCGATGCCGCCAGGATCACGTCGAATCCCAGGCGCCAGAATGTGAGCAGCACGATCCCCAGGAGCCACGACACGGCGATCACGATCCGTGAGTAGGTCTCCATCCCCTCGACGGGAATCCGCCCCCGGATGGCGAAACTCACGGCCGCCGCGATCAGGTGGGAGAGCGTGCATGCCTTTACGACGGAGAAGAAGTCATCGATGCCGAAGAACGGCTGCTGAAGACGGTACATCCCCGACGAATAAAGCGTCACGAAGCCCGCGAATCCGATGAAGAACGAGAACCGAATGTAGGTCCAGAGATCGGCTTCCGGAGGAGATGGGAACAGGGGAACGTGGAATCGCAGCCAGTAGGCAAGAAGGAATCCGCCAGCCAGAATGGCCGTATCCATCACCGCCGTAGCGATCTTGAACGCCGCCTTTTCGTTCGTTCGCCTCACACGAAGCCTCCTCCCATCACGCACGGTATCCCCAGGCCTGATGCAGGTCTGTCGGAAAAATAAAAACGCCCTTCCTGCTGCGGCGGAGGAAGGGGGTGGTCGATGTTGCGGTCGAGGTCTCTACGGTGCCTCATCCATATCCTCGCGCTGGCCGGGATGGGCCACGTGGTCGAAGAGTGGAAGCGCCGAGCGCCCCTCGTCTTCCAGTCGCTTGTGGCACGTGGGGCATACGGAAACCAGGTTCTCGAGGTTGTTGGCATCAGCCGGGGATCCGAAGGTGCGGGCGGGCATCCAGTGATGCACGTCGAGCTGACGTCCGATCTCCTCCTCCGTTATCCCGCAGACCCGACACAAATACCCGTCCCTCTCGCGGGCCTTGCCGGCCTGGACCTCCCAGTTGCCGCCCCGGTACTCGGGTCTGCCCGGAAGCTGGAGCCGGTAGGGCGCATCTGCGTGATCCTGCTCATCTTCCCAGGTGACCCGGCACTCCCTGCTGCAGAAGTGGAGTCGGACACCCCGCTTGGCGTACCAACGTGGCGTGCGGAATCGCCTGCCGCACGCCCTGCAACGGACCTCGCTCTCTTCTTCACGATGGGCATTCGCGTCTTCCCCGAAGTGGATCTTCACCTGGGGAGACAGCGATCCCTCGGAACCGGGCCCGCCGGGATGTCCCTTCTCTGGCACAGGAGCTCACTGGATCTGGAATGGGGGGGTCACGACCACGATCGTGCTATCGGGGGGCAACGTGGGATCGGTGAAGATCCGCTGAAGCTCTGCGGGATCCACAACGCGTTGCAGCTCGAAAACGGGGCGAGCAGCTATGGCCGTATCTACGGCCACAGCGCTGACGGTATCCGCGAAGGCACGGGTCTTTCCGCTGCTCAGATCCTTCAGATAGGCCACGAACTGGCGCCTCCCTGTCGGCACCTGGTCTATCGTAACCTGCCGGGCAAGGGTCCCTTCTTCAATCGTCGTGTACCGATCTGCCAGACCGATCGAGACCAGGGGCAGAATGGCGAGACCGGTGTGGTGTGGCTGGGGCAGCAGTTCGACAATATCCAGCACGGAGTTGGACTTCAGATCCGCCAGGGTCGTCTGCCCGATCTCTGTGTCGGTCGTATCGACGAGCGTCTCGAAGTCGATCCGCCCACCGACCCTCTGAAGACGAACCTGTACCAACTGCGTCTCGCCGACGCTCACCGTTGAATCCGC
>JASLMQ010000224.1 GCA_030746455.1 Candidatus Latescibacterota bacterium | reverse complement strand
ACGCCGCGCTCGGCTTGGCACATCTCACACTAAACGGGCGCCTCAGCGCCAAGTTCATGAATAGTCCAGGCTAGAATCCATCATGGTCCGTGAAGAACCGCAACTACGAAATGCGCGAAAGACGCGAAAGGGACGACAGGCGGGCAACGAACGGTTGCCTGGCAAGGCGCCCCGGTAGACTGTGGAATTGGGTATACTTATCGTCTTGGATACCGTCGAATACGGCGCAGTTCAGCGAGAAAGGCCGATCATGAAGAGCTTTCGGATCTGGTCCGCCGTGACCGTGGTTCTCATCCTTGGATGTCTGGCTGACGCGAGCGCGCAAGAGGGCTCTCGCGCACCGGACACCGTCGACTGGTGGAGCCTTGGCGGCAAGGACCGGAGCTTCACGGTGGCCAACGCTGGCCTGCTCGTGCCCGGCGAGCCGTGTGGCCTTAAGATCCTTTGGCGTAAGCCGCTCGGGGCCGGCTATTCGCCCGTTTCGGTTCTGGGCCGTCGGGCGGTGACCATGTACTCCGACGAGGTGTCGGACTAT
Source organism: Candidatus Latescibacterota bacterium (assembly GCA_030746455.1). The sequence goes on along the minus strand of JASLMQ010000224.1, from coordinate 4,996 downwards.
GTGGTCGGCCTGGACGCGGAAGACGGCTCGGAGCGGTGGCGGTACACGATCGGCCCATCCTTCCTCGGTCGCTACGGCGCCCAGAGCGGTCCTCTCTCTGCGCCTCTGGTGACAGAACGCAAGGTGATCGCACTGAGCCCTCAGGGCAGTCTGTTCGCTCTGGATGCGACATCGGGCCGGAGGATCTGGTCGGTCGATCTCGTTAAAGACCATTCCGGGATCGTACCGTTCTGGGGCTACACGACGTCTCCGCTGATGCACGACGACCTGCTTATCGTGCAGACCGGGGGATCGGAAGGGAGAGCGATCTCGGCGTTCGATCCGGAGTCGGGAGACCACGTCTGGTCGGCGTGCAGAGACAGTGTCTTCTACCAGTCACCCAGTGTGTTCCGGCTGCGCGGTCGAGATCACCTGGTCTTCCACGGCAACAGACACCTCTTCGGACTGGTCCCTGAGACGGGCGAGCAGCTGTGGACCTTCGAGCACGGCGGGCAGACCAATGCCTCGAGCACGAGCGGCCATCCCGTGGAGGTGGCAGAGGGCCGGTACTTCGTCAAGAACCGGGGGAACGGCGGGGTGCTGATCCATGTCTCGGCATCCGACGGGGCCTATGCCGTCGAAGAGATCTGGCGGACGCGACACATCAGAGGCACCTACATCTATCCCGTCCACCACGATGGCCATATATACGGATACAACGGGCGGATCCTGACGTGCATCAATGCCGCCACGGGTGAGAGGACCTGGCGGTCGCGCGAGCCGGGTGACGGGCTGCCCATCGTTGTCGACGGGCACCTGGTGATCGTCACCAAGGACGGGAAGCTTGCCGTTGCCCCGGCTTCTGGGAAGGGCTACAGCGAGATCGCGCGGATCAAGCTGTTCGACGACATCGTATGGGCACCCGCCAGCTTCGGCAACGGGAAGCTCTACGCCCGGAGCATGTCGGAGATTGCTTGCATCGAAATTGTGCCGGAAGCTGAGGTGGCGGACGTAGCAGCACCCCTCGCAGGGGTGATACCCGACTCACGTTTCGCGGCATTCGTCGAGTCTGTGGGCCAGGCTGCTGACAAGGCGTCGCTCGTCGAGCGATACATGTCCGAACAGACGACCTTCCCGATCATCGAGGGAGACAGCCTGGTCCATCTAATCTATCGAGGCGAGGCCGACGAGGTCGCGATGACCGGCGACCTGACAGGTCGGCACTTCGACCAGCCGATGAACCGCGTTGACGGTACGGACCTGTTCTACTATTCCACATACATAGAGCCCGATGCGAGGATAACCTACAGGTACACCGTGAACTTGCAGAAGGCGATGCCCGATCCGCTCAATCCCAGAGGTATCCGCTCGCGCTTCTACGGCCGGGCCTCCTGGTTCGGTATGCCGCGGTGGCGGGCGCCGGATCATCTGGAGGAGCGCCAGGACGGCGTCCACGGCAGAATCGACACCGTGCGCTTCGTAAACGATGTGGGCGATATCAACCGAGTGCTGGAGGTCTACCTGCCTGCGGGGTACGATGAGAGCAGCAACGAACGATATCCCGTCGTGTATGTACACGATGCCAAGCAAGCCCGCAGGTTGGGCCAGTTGGACGTCTCTCTCGACAATCTGATCGGCGAACGGGTGCGTCCTGTGATCGTGGTTCTCCTGCCATCCCTGGTCGGTGGCGGATACCTGCAGTATGTCGGCCCGAGACGAGACGAGTACATCCGTCTCTTCGTGGAGGAGGTCGTTCCCTTCATTGACAGGACCTATCCGACGATACGCGATCGGGACCACAGGGCCAATTTCGGCAGGAGATTCGGTGGCTTGAAGGCGTTCTACGCCACATTTACACACCCCGATCTCTTCGGCGGCCTGGCCATTCAGACGATCTACTTGGATCCAATGGCGGGGGCCGAGTCCGCGCATCTGTTCGTGCCGGCGTCGAGCCGGCCGCCGCTGCGGATTTACATGGATTGGGGCAAGTATGACCTGCGAAGACCCATGGAAGGGTACGATTACGGCAAGAGCATCGCCTCGTTCGCCGCACTGCTGGAGTCCAGGGGCTACACGCTCGTTGGTGGCATGGTGAACGACGGCGGGGGTTGGGCAAGCTGGAATAACCGCACGGATCGCGTTTTCGAGACGCTGTTTCCTATCGTGGCTGATTGATTGTCGTACTGCTGGCACTGCTGCGGCCCAAGAGGATATCGTATCGCCGCGGATCCCCCCTTGTATTCCCCCCTTCCACGCGGCGCCCCCCCGCCGGAGGCCGGCTTCGGAGGGCAAGCAGCCGCGTGCAAAGGGGGAAGGTAGGGGACCGGCAAGAAGATCTGTAGATCTGATGGGTCTGTACGAAACGGTATATGGATTGCGAGAAAGAGAGGGTGTATGGCAACACTGCTGCGCTTCGCACTTATTGTCGGTTGCATTCTGGAGATAGGAGGCCGTGCCGCCTACGCGGAGGAGGCGAAGGCGAGCGACGACCCGGAGGACGATCTGCCCGTGTACACGGCAGAAGAGCTGGTGGTCACCGCCAGTAGGGAGAAGATTCCCACATTCAGCACCGTGGCGACCCGGGTGCCCGTGCCGCTGAGACTGACGCCGGCGAGCATCGGTGTGGTGAACCACGGGCTGTTCGAGCACCAGAGCGGCGTGGTTCTGGGCGATGCGCTGCGCAATGTGAGTGGCGTGAACGTGCAGACGGTGTTCGGGGTCTCGGATTTCTACATCATCCGCGGATTCGACTCGCTGTCGAGCGGGCTGGTGTTGACGGACGGCGTGCCCGAGCCCGAGGCGACGTTCTACCATCTCTACAACCTGGAACGGGTGGAGGTGCTCAAGGGTCCGGGCGCGTTCCTCTACGGCGGAAACCCGCTCTCGGGATCCGTGAGCCTGACCCGGAAGCAGCCGATCTTCAGAAGCCGCTTGAAGGCAACGGGGTCCTACGGCCCCTATGGCACGGCCCGTGGGACGGTCGATGCCGGATGGGCGGATCTGGATCGGGGGATCGCGTTTCGCTTCAATGCGACGCAACAGGCATCGGACGGCTACCGGGACGACAAAGACAGCCGGATCCGGGCGGTGAACCCGTCGGTGACGTGGCGGAATGCCAGGACCACAGTTACGGCGAACTTCGAGTATGTCTCCAGCGACTACATGTCAGATTCCGGACTGCCTGTAATGGGGGATCGGCTGCCCGATGTGCCGCGCACCCGCTCCTATCAATCGCCCCTCGATGCCTCGGACCAGGAGATCTTCCGGACGCGGGTCAGCCTGCAGTCCAGGGTGACGCGCCGGGTGATGCTGCGGAATAGGCTCTACTTCACCGACTTCTCGTGGTTGTCCCAAGGAACCCTGTTCAACGGGGTATTTCCGAACGCCGCTGGAGGCCTGGATGTGGCCAGGTCGCTTCTGCTGCTTGATGACAGGCAGAGGATACTGGGAGACCAATTCGAGCTTGAGGCCACGTTTGCCTTCGGGCCGGCGAAGCACACGGTGCTGGCGGGGATGGAGCTGACCCGCTGGGACGACACGTTCACGCTGGACGCGGCCGCACTGCCCGGCATCGATCTGTACAGTCCGGTGGAAACGGCAACCGGCCTCCCGTCGAGGATCCCCGGTCAGTCACAGGCCGCAGATGCGAGACGCGTGGTGATTGCGCCCTATGTGATGAATCGGGTCTCCCTGTCGGAGTCCTTTCAGGCATTTCTGGGGGGACGCTATGACCGGATCGGCTACGACGACCCGGTGACGTCCACGGTCCGGGACTACTGCAGGTTCAGCCCAATGGCTGGGCTGGTGGTCTCACCGGCGCTGGATCTGGCTTTCTATGTGAATGCCGGAACGGCATTCGCCCCGCCATCCACCCGAGTGGTGGGACCCCGGGAACCGGAGGAGAGCCGGCAGATCGAGGCAGGGGTGAAGAAGTATGCGGCAGACAACCGTCTGCACGCCGCCCTGGCCGTGTACCACCTCGAGAGGGACCACATCGGGATTCCCGATGCGACGGGCGTCACCAAGCAGGAAGGGGATCAGCGATCGCGCGGTTTGGAGCTGGACGTGATGATGCGTCCGGTGCCGAGCTGGCACACGTTCGTGTCGTACGGCTACTCCGATGCCAAGCTCACCCGGTTCGCGGAGATGGTGCCGGTGATGACGCCGACAGGCATGACGTTCCAGCACGTGGACCGATCTGGGAACCGGCCGGCCTTCTCGCCCAGGCATATTCTGAATGCCTGGACCGCTAAGGGGTTCGGAGACGGGTTCGAGATCGGTGTGGGACTGCGCTATGTGTCGAGTCACTCTATTGCCGAGGACAACCGATATCGCATCGGGGATGTGCTTACGTTCGATGCATCCGCCTCGTATACCCGTAGATGGATGAAGTTCCAGATCAACGTCAGGAATCTGACCGACCGCAAGTACGAGACCCGCGGGTTCGGCTCGACCTCGGTCATTCCAGCCCATCCGTTCGGTCTGTACGGTACGTGCCAGATCGAGCTTTGACTCCCAGGAGGAGGACTATGAGCAAACGATGTGCAGCCATACTATCGATATCGGCGTTCTGTATCGTCTTGCCGTGGACCCCCGTGGATGCACAGTGGCGGGGTGCTCAGCGGGATGGAATCTACACAGGTGAGAACCTGCTCGACGCGTGGCCGGATGGCGGACCGGCGCTGCTGTGGTCCACTGAAGAGATCGGGGCGGGATTCTCGTCTGCCGCGGTTACGGCCGATCGGATCTACATCACAGGCATGACCGATGGGACCGGATACCTGTTCGCCTTCGATCACGAGGGGAAGTTGATCTGGAGGTCGGCCTACGGGCCGGAGTGGAGCGACAGCTACCCCGGCGCCCGAACCACCCCGGTTGTGGTGGGGAACCGGATCTATTTGATGAGTGCGATGGCGAATGTGGTCTGCTTCGGGACTGATGGGAAGAAGGTCTGGTCCGTGGATGCGGCGCAGCAGTTCGGTGCCAAGCAGCTGAAATGGGGGATGACCGAATCGCT
>JASLMQ010000223.1 GCA_030746455.1 Candidatus Latescibacterota bacterium | reverse complement strand
CAGCTTCCTCGCTGTTGTTCAGATGAGGCGGGCCCTCCCGGGGTCGTCCGTCAGCCGCTCGACGAGGTCCTTGACCCGCTGGGAGCCCTCGCGCGGGCAGACCAAAAGCGCGTCGCCTGTGTCGACCACCACCAGGTCCTCAACGTCCACCAGGGCGATCAGCTTGCCCTCGGGTCCATAGGCCGTCACGTTCCTGGTGTCCACGGCCAGGATGTCGCCGGAGAGGAGATTGCCCTGATCGTCCGTGGCCAGGACGTCCGTGAGCGCGCCCCAGCTGCCGATGTCGCTCCAATGGATATCGGCCTCCAGCGTAGCCACCGACTCGGCCCGCTCGAGGATCGCGTTGTCGATGGCGACCTCCGGCATCTTCGGGTACTCCTCCAGAATCACGCCCGCCTCTCGGGGCGTCCCCACGGCCTCGGCGATCTGCTCCAGAGTTCGATGGATTTCGGGCTCGAAGCGACGGAAGAGCTCGAGCATCGTCGAGGCCTTCCACACGAACATATTGCTGTTCCACAGGTAGTCGCCGCTGTCCACGTACGCGCGTGCCCGATCGGCATCGGGCTTCTCGGTGAAGGCCGACACAGCGTGGACGGGTTCGCCCTCCACGGCGCACAGGCGCGCGCCCTTCTGGATATAGCCGTACCCGGTTTCCACGCGTGTGGGTTTTACCCCGATGGTGAAGAGGGTGTCGGGCATTTCCTCGAGAGCCGCCTCGGCCACGCTCAGGAGCCTACGGAATTCCTCCGGCCTGCCGATATGGTGGTCCGATCCCAGGCTCGCCACGGTACAGCCGGGGAACCGCGCTTCCAGGAGGGCACACTCCAGCCCGACGGCGGGACCGGTGTTTCGAAGGGCCGGCTCCACGATGAGGCGATCCGCGGCAAGGGTCGGAAGCTGCTCCTGGACGAGGCCGACCAGGTCAGCGCCGGTCGATACGTAGAGGTCGTCCTCATTAACGAGGGGGACGACCCGATCGACGGCCTCCTGGACCATCGTGCGACTGCCGACCAGGGAATGAAACTGCTTTGGGCGTCGCTTCCGGCTGTACGGCCACAGCCGGGTTCCCACGCCGCCGGCGCGGATGACGATCTTCATCTGGGTGCCTCCTCCTCCGGGGGGGCGATCCCCGGCATCAGCAGTCGATTTCGTAGAGCTTGACCTTGCGATACAGGGTACGTAACCCGATTCCCAGCGTCTGTGCGGCCCTTGGCTTGTCGTATCCCACGGATCTGAGCGTTTCCTCGATCATAGTCCTTTCGACCTCAGCGAGGCTCATCCCGACTCGGATGGGGAGGTCTGGCGAGGTAGACGGAGATCCCCCTACCTCTTCGGGGAGGTCGTCGAGATCGAGACGGGCCCCGCTCGATGCGAACACCACCAGGCCTTCGATGGTGTTCTTGAGCTCGCGGACGTTACCCGGCCAGTGATGGCTGAGAAGGGCATTCATCGCCCGTCTCGTGACCCCGCGGATCGGCTTTCCATACTCCTTTCCGAACTGGTCCAGGAAGCGATCCACCAGGAGGGGAAGGTCCTCCTTCCGCTCGCGAAGGGGAGGGATCTGGAGTGTGACCACGTTGAGCCGGTGATAGAGATCGCGGCGGAAGAGACCGAGTCGGACCATTTCGGCCAGGTCCCGGTGGGTCGCCGCGATGAGCCTGGCGTCGGAGACCCGGGTCCGGTTGCCTCCAAGGCGCTCGAACTCGCCGGTCTCCAGCACCCGGAGGAGCTTGGTCTGAGTCGCCGGAATCAGCTCCGCCACCTCATCCAGCAGCAGCGTTCCTCCGGCAGCGATCTCGAAGCGCCCCCTCCGCATCTCGGAGGCCCCCGTGAATGCCCCGCGCTCGTGGCCGAACAGCTCGCTCTCGACGATGCTCTCGGCAAGCGCCCCGCAGTCGAGCTTGACGAGGGGGCCGTCTCTCCCCGGGCTGTTCTGGTGGATCGCGTGAGCGACCAGGTCCTTGCCGGTCCCGGTCTCACCGTAAATGAGGACCGTGCATCTGGCCGGCGCGATCTGAGTGATCGTGTGGTAGACGCGCTGCATCGCCTTGGAGCATCCCACGATCTGCTGGAATCCATACCGCTCGTCCATCTTCTGGTGGACGTCGGCAAGCTCCAGCGCCAGCTGCTGATGGGAGATGCTCCGGTCCAGCACGGTGGCCATCTTCTCGAGGTTCAGGGGCCTGCACTGGAAGTCGTGGGCGCCGCGTCGCATAGCCTCGGTGGCCAGCTCGATGTCGGCCGAATCGGCGATCAGGATAACGCAGACGTCCGCGTTCCGCTGCCTGGCCACGCTGAGAAGCTTCATCCCGTCGATGCGGTGGACGTTCAGGTGCGTCACCATCGCGTCCACCCGCGTTGAGTTCAGGGCATTGAAGCCCACCTCGCCGTCCTTGGCCGGGATGACGTGGTAGCCGCGTGATCTGAAGAAAGCCCTCACGTCCTCCGCCTCCTGGGACTCCGGCATCACCAGGAGGACAACCGGGTCGGGCAGTGCGCTGGGATCTTCGTCACTCGTGTATGGTGAGAGGTGTTCTGTGAGCGCCATATCCAGAGCTGTTCGAGTGGATGATGATGGGTCGATGGGGGAGTGTGGATTGGGGTGATCGTCGTCGGGATCCTTGTCTCGATCCTCGTCGAGCTTCATCGTTGTCCCGCTTCCGATTCGACAATGATCAGGACGAAGATCGAGACGAAGATGGATTCTTGGATAGGTTCTTCCTCGTCGGGATCCTCGTCTCGATCCTCGTCGAGCTTCATCGTTGTCCCGCTTCCGATTCGATAATGATCGAGACTAAGATCGAGACGAAGATCGGGACGAAGACTGGGGGACGACAGCGATCGGGACGAAGATCTGGACGAGGATGGAGGTCCACACCGACCTGTATCCCGTGCATTTTCAGCATAATATAACCATTCCTGGTCAGAACCGAAAGTATGTCGTGAGAGGTCGGGCTGTCACATAGGCACCTGCAGGGCCGTAAGCCGGTGACATTCTGTCATATGCCGCTTCTGGACGAGTTTCCGACCTCCTGGACGGGCTGGCGCCTGGGCCAAAAATCCTGTTGATTTAGGCCCCCGCGATGTTATCTTGCGTGGCGGGATGTCAGAGAGGGTGGCAACAGGCCATTCGATGCCGAGGGGAGGGGAATGCGGGAGTACGAAACCACGTTCAAGAGCTGCAACAGCGAGACCTATCCCAAGCCGATCACGGCCTATGTTGTCGTGCCTGATCAGGCGGACGGACGAACAGGACTGATGCATTTCGCGCACGGGTGGGGAGGGAATCGGTACGGCTACCGGGAGATGCAGCAGGAGTTCGCCGACCGCTACAACCTGGTGTGCGTGGCGACGGAATTCCGGCAGAGCGGGTATGACTTCGATCCAGTGGCCGGGTTGGGGTCGGATCGGCCTTACGACGCCAGCCACTACCAAGTTCTCGATTGCCTCAACGCGTTGAGACACGTCCTGGGACTCCACCCGGAACTCGATGACCGGCGTATCCTCTCGTTCGGGGGAAGCCAAGGCGGCCACGTGGCGATGTTGATGGCGCTCTTTTGCCCGGCTACCTTCGCACTGGCCATCGGTGCGTGCGGGCTCTACTATCTGGATGAGGCCATCATCGAATGGGCGGGGAGGGACTTCAGCGAGGACGAGTTGGCCGCACGCGACGCCGCGCGAATGGCCCCCCGGATCCAATGCCCGCTTGTGCTCGTGCACGGGACTGAGGACGAGACGGTCCCGGTCTCCCACACCCGCCAGCTCGAGGCGGCCCTCAGGGAGGCGGGGAAGTCCGTGGATGCCAGGTACATAGAGGGGGCGGACCACGCGCTGGCGCCGGTCACCAACCGGCGCGATGCGACGGTCGAGCTTGCCGATGAGCTGACACGCTCGGCGCGCCGGGAGGGCCCGAGTGATTTTGCCGAGGGAACCCTCGTGCGTATCCCGTGCGTGGACAGGGCCCTGGAACTGGATTGGTCCAAGCCCATGGAGGACGTGGATCTGATGCAGTGGAAGCCGCTATGAGCCTGGAGACCGAACGTCGCGTACTCGACGAAATCTTCGCTTCGTCGGAGGCCTATGAGAACCTGCTGGTGCTGACCGACGAGATTGGGCCGCGTCTGGCGGGAACGGCCAACGAGGCCCGGGCGAGGGATTTCCTGGCGGCGACATGTACCCGCTACGGACTCCAGAACGTGCGTTCCGAGGCGTTTCCCCACCAGGCGTGGACCCCCGTCCACGAGATGCTGGCGATCTCCGAGCCCATCACGAGGGACCTCGCATGCCGGTGCGCGGGCCTGTCACCGTCGACGCCCGGCGCCGGTGTGGAGGCCGAGGTCGTCTTCCTCGAGTCGGGAGACCGACGGGAATTCCAGGATCGCGCCAGAGAGGTGAACGGACGTCTGGTTCTGGCGCCGTACTACCCAGTGCCCCGCCAGGTGAAGACCCCTCTTGCCGCACAGAACGGGGCGGTGGCGCTCATCGAGACGCGGAACGCACCCGGCGGCCTCCAACCCGCGAGGACGTGCGCCTTCGGGCGGAAGGCCGACATCCCCGTTGCCTCGATCAGCCTGGAAGACGCTGAGTTCATCCGTCGGTTGGCCGAGCGCAGGGGACCGGTTCGCCTGCGACTCACCCTGGACAGCCGGACGGAGGTGAAGGAGTCCTGGAACGTGGTCGGCGAGATCCCGGGGACCCGCGGCGGGCCCGAGCAGATCGTGATCGGCGGGCACTACGACACGTGGCACGTGGGTCCAGGAGCGGTGGACAATGCCGCCGGTGTGGTGGCCGTGTTGGAAGCGGCCAGGGGCCTGGTCAAGGCCGAGGCAACGCTGGGACGCACCCTGAAGGTCGCGCTGTTCGGGGTGGAGGAATCGGGCCTTGTGGGCTCCTGGGCCTACACGCACCAGCACGAAGACGAGCTGGACCACACGGTGCTGATGATCAACAACGACGTGGGAGGGCGCCCCTCGGGGATCAGCATCTCCGGCTTCGAGGAGCTGGAGGCCCCCCTGAGCCCCATCGCCGACCGGGTCCGGATCGCTGGAGA
>JASLMQ010000222.1 GCA_030746455.1 Candidatus Latescibacterota bacterium | reverse complement strand
CGATCTGGGTGGGTTGGGCTGTCTTCGAGGCCGGAGTACGCCAGCCGACCTGCTGCCTCAGCCGGACGGCAAGCTCCTGCTCCTCCCGGCGCAGATGGGCCTCGAGCCGGTCGCGGTCCGTTGGGCCGGCAACTCTCTCTGGGCGAATGGCCAAGGGCCTGGCTGACGCGGTACTGCTCGATACGGAGTATGCGAACCTCCTTGAGGTGTCGGATGTCGCCGTAACGGTCGAATAGAGGATGAGTTCGTAGTCCTGATCGGAGAGGTCCAGCGTGAGGGCCGTGGACCCCGCGGTCAGGTCGATGGCCGAGATATCGGTCGAGGTCTGAGCCGCGGCCAGGCCAGGTGCCAACAGCCCAACTACCACGAACAGGATGCGCCAGGTCATCGTTTCTCGTTCCTCGCCAAATCGCCCCGCGTCGGGATCAAAAAAGAGGCCACCAGCTCTCGGCTCTGCCAAGCGTAGCTGATGGCCCGGTGGGTATCTCGAAGAACCTGTCGGGGGGCAAGCTCCCCTCAATACCCATTTGCAGTATAGGGTGAATGGGGGCAATTGTCAAGCGCGTTGCCGGATCCAAGGTGGCGCAGATTGGTCGGCAGAAGCAGTGAAAATCCTTATGTGAAGCGGGAATCCGGGTGTTGCGGATAGCCGGGCCTCACCTGCGTTGGGCGCGCTCCGAGGTCAGGCGGGCGAAACGGATTCTGTCCAGCCGGAAGACCCGATCTCCTCTTCGAGACCGGCAGTACGCGTAGAGCATGGCGTGATCCTCGGAGAAGGGCTCCACAAGGCGTCCGTCGGGGCCGTCCTCCGACTCGGGGCCGTAGCCAATCTCGACGCAAAGCCTGCGGTCTATGGCGTAGCCCATCATCGTCCGTACCTCCGGGGGACGCGTCGTCGGATTCTCGCCATCGTACTTCAGCAGATCCTGCCTGGCCCGGTCGGTATCCGTGTCTCGCCTCTGGGTCTCGATGGCCCTCCGGAACCGTGTGAGTGCTGATTGGCGGTGCCGGTCCGGCACCCGGCGGAGGGCCACACGGAGCCGTCGGAGGAGGCCGCCGACCTCCGCGAAGGCCGTGGGCTCGTTCCCCCGGAGCTCCTCCATCGCCGTCTCGAGGAAGGCGACCAGCTCCGAGAGCTCCGAGCTGCCCATCGGGATGTGGTGGCTCTCATCTTCCGCTTCTGCCGTGTCCTGGAGCATCCGGGGCATGTAGCCCTGGCGGGAGAGGGTCTGAACCAGGGATTCGAGCGAGGTCCCTCGCCTGAGGATCGCGGACGTCGGCGAGACCCGCAGCTCGATGCTGGGTGCGATCTGCTTCTGGGCAAGCAGCTCATCCAGGATCTCCTCCCGGGCCACCGTGAGGTATCCGGAGGATGTGCCGATCTCGATCTCGCCGTGCTTTCTCTCGCAATCCCGAATGAGGGAGTCGACCATGTCGGGCAGTCCCGTCGCGCTTGCCGAGAGCAGGAAGCCTCTGATGGCCTCGCCCGTCATCCCCCGGTTCATCGCCCTCTGGAACGCCTCGCGGGTCACCTGGAAGTGAGAGACCACGTCGATGGACTTGAGCTGGGCCATACCGCAGAGCGTGATTAGGTGCGCGTACGGCAGATCGGGAGGTGCGAGGACCTCCAGAGTGGGCTGGATGATGAGGCGGGCCTCGGGATGGGTTCGCGGGAGCGTTTCCGGATCGGGTGGTTCGCCCTCAAGGAGGGCGCGACCGGTGGGGGTAACCCTGAAGGCGGCCTTTGTCTCCTGGTGAAGCGGTTGCGCGAAGGCCTCGGCGTTGCCCAGATCGACCAGACCGACCCACATCAAGGGCCCGCGGAGCATCCGACGGACGAGCTCATCGGTAGTGGTCCCCCCTGCGGACAGGGTTCGTCCCTTGACCGGGTGCTCGGCAAGGCGGCGGAATCCCTTGGATGACCTCACGAGCATCTTGTAGAAACGAGAGTATAGGATCCAGGATCCCGTGCTGCAGTGCCTGAGCCCCAACAGGACTTCCTGCCGGATGGACTTCAGCTCGAGGTGCCGCGTGCCACGACCAGCCGCAGCCGATCGATCGGCGGTCCACTCGTTCCAGCGGTCACTGCTCCGCCAGAATTCTAGGAGC
>JASLMQ010000221.1 GCA_030746455.1 Candidatus Latescibacterota bacterium | reverse complement strand
TCTGGCGCGGGCAATGCGGGGTGCCCTGGCGTCGGACGACCTGGACGGCTTCGGGGGCCTTCTCAGCGAGCACTGGGCATTGAACAAGCAGATGGATCCGGGCTGCACCAACGACTTCATCGATGGACTCTTCGAGATCTTGTCCCCTTACGTCTGCGGCGGGAAGCTGGCGGGGGCAGGGGGAGGCGGCTTTGCGTTCGCCGTGACGCGGGACAGGGATGCCGCACGATCGCTCGAACGGACGCTGTCGCAACGGTATCCGGGGACGCCCGTTGGCGTATGGCCTTGCGCCATACCGGATGCCGTGCTGTAGGCCGGTCTCCAGTCGGTTCCTGCCTTCCCGTCTCCCGTCCCCCGTCTCCGGTCGGTTTTCGCCTTTCCCCTTGACGTTCACGGGCGATTGGCGTTACCTTTTGATACAACTCAGTAGAAGCAGCAGCGCCAACGGCTTCCGGTTTGGGGATGGGGGGCGCGTCCGCTCCGCCACGTGCAAACGAGGTGATGCGTAAATGGCCAAACGTTTTGGTCGAATCACGATTGAGGCAGGCAAGTGCTCGGGCGAGCCCTGTATACGAGGCCTCCGGATTCCGGTGCATCTGGTGGTCTCGTTGATCGCAGCAGGGGAGACCTTCGAGACCATTCTGAGTAACTATCCGGAACTCGAGCGTGAGGATGTCCAGGAGGCGCTTGAGTACGCCGCCCACCACCTGAAGGAGAGCATCGCGCCTGTTGAGATATGAGATTTCTCCTGGATATGGGTATCACGCCTCGTGCCATCCCCCTCTTCGCGGCGCACGGTCACGAGGCCCATCGATGTAACGAGTTCGGCCTGCAATCGGCATTGGATGAGGATCTTGTTGCGCTTGCCAGCAGAGCAGGCCATGTGCTCGTCACAACAGATAAGCGGTTCGGAGATATCGTCATGCTCTCGGGGGAAGATCACCCATCGGTGGTGATCCTTCGTCTCGGGAACCCGACATTCGAGCAGATGCTACTCGCTCTCCAACGGTTGCTGGAAACATTCACAGAGCCTGAACTCGAGCACGCGATCGTCGTCGTGGAACCAGATAAGATCCGGCACCACGGTCTCAGGTGAGTTGGCTTCCACTTCACGATTTTGGGATGTCACATGCCTACCGCAGCGCAACTCAGCCGCAAGGACTGGGCGCCCTATATCCAGGGGGCGCTTCGGCGATCCGACCCGCCGGAACCATCGCAGGACGATCTCCGCGAACGGGATCGTCTGCTCAAGCGCGTTCGGCAAGCCGCCGCCGTGCTCAAGAGCCGTTTCGGCGCCCGCCGTGTCATCCTCTTCGGATCCCTGGCCCATAGGGAGCGCTTCCACGAGGACTCTGATGTCGATCTGGCCGTTGAAGGACTGCGCGGCGAGGCCTACCTGACCGCGTGGGGAGTGGTGGAAGATGCAATCAGGGACCGCTCCGTGGATCTTGTTGAGGTGGAAACGGCCACCGACTCTCTCCGAAGCTCTATCCAGCGCTCGGGAATCGTATTGTGACCTGGCTGCCCGTCTTCCGTTTCCGGTCTCCCGTCGGCTTCCGCCCTTGCGCTTGACGCCTTCGGGGCAATCGTGCCACCTTTGGCAACAACATGGTGTCGGTACTCTGTCGGCGTTGGGTGCTCATAGGACGGTTCCCTGTGACTTCCCCAGCTGAGAACGCTTGTTCACTGATACAGGATTGTTAATGATGGCACAGTCCAAGGACATCGCCGCCCTCAGAGAGAAGCTACGGCAGCAGCTTCCCCTGCTGTCGACGCGATATGGTGTGCGCTCCCTGGCGATCTTCGGTTCCTATGTCCGCCGGCAAGAGCATGAGGGCAGTGATCTGGATGTGCTGGTCGAATTCCGGAAAGTTCCAGGCCTACTTACATTTGTCGAGCTGGAGAATCATCTGGGCGATCTGCTTGGCGTCAAGGTGGATCTGGTGATGAAGCAGGCACTCAAGCCCCGTATCGGACAGCGGATTCTCGAGGAGATGGTCCCGGTATGAGCCGAGAACGGGAGTACCTGGACTATCTGGAGGATATCGCTGATGCTGCGGAGAAGGCTCAACGGTTTGTCGCTGGGATGGTCTATGCGACGTTCATCAAGGATGACAAGACCGCCTTCGCCGTGGTGCGCGCCCTGGAGATCATAGGCGAAGCAGCCAAGAGGGTGCCCCCGGACATCTGCCTTCGCCACACAGAGGTTCCGTGGCGGTTGATGGCAGGGATGCGTGACAAGCTGATTCACGATTACTCGGGGGTGAACTGGGAAGTCGTGTGGAAGACCATGGTGGATGATGTGCCGGGCCTGGCGGACGGGATCAAGGGAATCCTCGATCAAGAGGGCTGAACAGTACCTACCGGTTCCCTCTCATCCTTCTGCAGATCATCCGCTTCTGCGGTTTGCCGCCTCTTCTCCGTCTCATCGATTCATCGGGCCTGCCTTTCCGTCCCCCGTCTCCGGTCCTCGGTCGGTCGTCATTGTTTCCCAAGGCAACTTTTTCCCTTGACTGGGCTTGCCGTCTGGTGTTACCTTTGGTAACGCCCCGACGAAGGTGCGGACCAGGCGCCGGCTCGTACGGGTAGCATGAACCTGGCCGACAGACGCGAATGGGGAAATGTGGCCCTGTGGAAGGTCCAGGCCTCCAGGACCCGGAACTCCAGAGGACCTCGAGTCGACCTCGGTACTCCTTTCCGACAGGCCGTGGAGCCATAGCGGGGGGAGGTCTCAGAAGAGCGAAGTGAGTCCGGGGTCCACGAACCCGGCCGCAGAAACCAGC
>JASLMQ010000220.1 GCA_030746455.1 Candidatus Latescibacterota bacterium | reverse complement strand
GTCGTAGCCCGAGGGTGACTTGTGCAGGAGACCGTGCTCGCCCAGATAGTCTCCGTGGTCGCTCGTGAAGACCACCAGAGTGTCTTCCTCGAGGCCCAGGTCGGCCAGCCGCTTCAGGAAACGGCCGATCTGGTCGTCGATGTACCTGCAGTTGCCGTAGTAGAGCGAGATGATCTTCCGGAAGTCATCCTCTGTGACCATGTCCAGGCCCAGCAGACGCTGAGCGATCTCCTGCATCTCCGGCTTCGTCGAGAGATCATCCACAGGCGGCATGTCGACACGATCCGGCGGACAGGAGTCGGCGTAGCTCTCCGGACACGTGAAGGGCCAGTGGGGGCCGGGATACGAAAGCCAGAGGAAGAAGGGAGATGTCCCGGTCCGATCGACGAACCGGATCGCGGCCTCGGTGATGAGACCGGCGTCGCAGATCTCGGGAGGAAAGGGGATCACGCCGTGGCCGAGCGGGCCGTACATGCGGGGTCGCATATCCTGGTAGTACTGATTCGCCTCCCTGGCTCCCGGGGGGAAATCGTCCGGGATTTCGTCCAGGAGCCCGAAGTGCATGGCCGTGATCGCGTAGTCGAATGCCCTGGATCGCCGGTCGCTGGAGAAGCAGTGGTCCTTCCCGCACAGCGCGGTGGTGTAGCCCGCGTCCTTCAGGATGTCCGGCAGGCTCACCTCACGGTGCGGAAGCGTCATGCCGTTGGACCGCACGCCATTCAAATGGGGCAGTCGCCCGGTCATGAACGCCGCACGGGACGGCATGCAGACGGGGTACGAGCAGTAGGCCCGCTCGAACAGGACGCCCTCGCTCGCCAGGCGGTCGGCTGACGGGGTCTGGCACGCCGTGCCCTTGTAGCACGACAGGCCCCTCAGGTTCTGCTCGTCGGTCATAATGAATACGACGTTCGGCATCCCGGCTCCTCCTGTCCTTCGGAGCTGCGCTTACATCTCGATGGGACGTCCTTCGTTGCACGACCGCTCCGACGCGATACAGACCTCGAGGGCCCTGCGGGCCTCCTCCGGCCTCACCGCGAGCCCGTCGGCGCCTTCGCGGATGCAATCGGCGAAATGCGCCACCTGGGCCTGCATCGCGGCGGGGAAGGGGTCCTCCGGGGGCGTGTAGAGCGCAACCGGTTCCTCGCCCCACCTGTACAGGTTGAGCGTGCCACCGGACGCGTCTCCCTCCTTGCCTTCCATGTCGCCCAGCGCAAAGTCCGTGGGGGCATAGGTGAACTCGACAGACGCCTCCTTGCTCAGCATCCTGAAGTCCATCACCATGGGGTTCCCCTTGAACATGAAGCTGCCCTCTACGAATGCCCGCGCACCGCAGGCATATTCGACAGACGTCCACACGTGGCTGATCGCTCCGTCGGGGCTCTGCACTCCCCGCGAGTCCACGCGTACCGGGTCACCCAGCACCCAGTTGAACCAGTCGATATCGTGGATCTGGAGATCGATCACAGCGCCGCCGCTCATAGCGGGGTCGTGCCGCCACCGGTCCGTGCCGGGCGTGGCCTCCAGAACGGACACGAAGCGCCGCGCCGTGATCAGCACCATGTTTCCCAACCCCTCCTCGGCCGCCCATTCCCTTGCCCGAGCGTAGTCCGGCCAGAACCGCAGCACGTGGGCGATGAACAGTATCTTCTTCGCTCGGTCGGCAGCCGTCATCATCGCATCGGCGTCTTCCAGTGTGAGCGCGATCGGCTTTTCGCACATCACGTGCTTGCCCGCGGCGTAGGCACGCTCGGAGAACTCGCGATGCAGGGGATTCGGAACGCAAATGTCCACGCCCTGGATTGCCGGATCGCCGAGCATCGCATCCACGCTCTCGTACAGGGTGGCGCCCACCTCCGAGCAAATCGTCTTGGCCCTTTCCCGATTGCGGCCGGCCGCCAGGCAGAGCGTCACGTCCCCCAGCTTCGCCCACGCCTCGGCGTGCACGCTGCCGATGTCCCCCGCCCCGATCAGACCGATCTTGATCTTCTCGCTCACGGCTCCTCCCTCCCCAGAATGGCGTCCATGCTCGCGGACGTGTGGCTCAGGACCACATCACCGTGCTGGGCGTATGGGAACAGCTCCGCGGTGATGAAACCGTCGAAACCGATCTCTGTGAGGGCGGTCATCACTTCAGGCCAGTTCACGTCTCCCTCCAGAAGCTGGACGAAGCCGTCGATGGTTCCCACGGCGGTCCTGAAGTCCTTGAGGTGGACTTCCTTCACGCGCGGCCCCAGGATCCGGATCCACTGCTCGGGGTAACCGAACAGGACCACGTTCCCCGTGTCGAACAGCACGTTCACGTATTCGCTTCCCACCTCGTCGATCAGGCCGCGCATCTCCATCGGACTCAGCAGGAACCGGTTCCAGATCGGTTCGACCATCGCGTGGACCTTCAGCCGCTCCGCCACCGGAGCGACCGCCTTCAGTCCGTCACGGGTTCGGTTGTAGGCGTCCTCGTACGGCACGGGCGTCGCGGAGGGATCCCAGGGAAGGCCCACGTACCCGGGGATCACCAGCACGCCCGGCAGGCCCATCGTCGCCGCGATCTCCAGCCCCCGGCAAACCGTCTTCTCCGCGTGCTCTCTCACCTCGGGCTTGGGATCCGTGAACAGGTAGCTCAACGGCTCGATCTCCAGGCTGGCCAGGGCAACCCCCGCCCTTTCGGCCCGTTTTGCGACCTCCTCGCACACCTTGCTGTCTGAGGCGAGCGAGAAGTAGCCCTTCGCTTCGACGAACAGCTGTACGGCCTCGAAGCCCGCCTCGAGGGCTCGATCGAAGCAGCGGGAGAAGTCGTCTGCGCCGTTCAGGAACCCGGCATCCCCCAGGAAGTCCGGATTGCCAGAAAACGCGCGGATTACGATCCCCTTCTTCATGACGCTTCCTCCTGTCTACAAGAGTGCTGGGCTCGCGAGATGGCGAGATCTGGACTCTCGCCCCTCAGCCGCTCACCCGGTAGCGCCTCACACGGTCCATAAGCCGGTTGGCTTCATCCACCGATTCGACGGCCCCCTGCACGGTGTAGGCCACGCCTCCGGGCAGTGAACCCGATCTCAGCCCCCGCTCGAACTCATCGAGCGTGCATCTCACACAGAGCGGTGTGTCACTCGTTTGTTCACGGGCCCGCCCCAGCCGGTCGAATCCCCGCTCGCAGTGCGGGTCGTCAGCCAGCCGGAGCTGGGATAGCCCCCGGAGTTGACCGGCCCCAGGGATCAGGTGGAATCCAAGGGAGTGGATGTGCAGGTCTCCGCCGCCGTAATAGTCGATCAGCTTCTGGGTATACTCCAGGCCGATGCGATCGTAGACCTCCGGCGCACACAGGCTGTAGGCGTCGATGCTCAACCCCGGCTTCGCATGGCAGAAGCAGGCATCGGCATACACCTCGTCTTGGATGACGGCGCTATTGTGTGACTCGACGATCCTGCGCTGAAGATCCCAGAGCCCCGCGCAGGTATCGAGGCCCAGGTCGAACAGCCTTCTCAACTGGCGCTCGTCGTCGATCACGTCCATGAAGGCGTGTGTGGCGCCGCGCAGAACCACGGCGAAGTTGAGGCCGTCGATCGTGCAGTAGGGGTGAAGGCAGAATCGACCGCTGCCGTGCTCGACGAAGTACGTGAGGACGCCCAGGATTCGCTGGACCCATTCGTTGCCCTCGTCGAACCGAAGCCCGTCGAGCTGCGACCAGTCGGTGATCACCGGATCGCAGACCGACTCGGTCTTGACATCGGAGCTGGCAAACCGGACGTTCCCCCCGAACAACGCACCCGATATGCCCTCGCCGAAGTTAACCGTGGGGCAGAGCGACCGCAGCCGCACCGTGTCGTCGCACACACGCCGCTTTGGCCACTCCTCCGAGGCCCGGACCTCGTAGATCTCCAGCATCCGCGCCAGGTCCTCGAAAAGCGGGGGCCTGCCGCCGAGCTGCTCGGTTTCCAGTCCGTTCTTCTCCACGTAGGCGTTCCACTTCGAGGGGCGGTGTGACGGCTGCTTGGCACTCACGTGCGCCAGGATCTCCCCCGGCATCTCGCGGTTCCAGAACGCGACCCATCGCGCCATCGCCTCTCGCTGGACGTCGTCCATATCGTTCCCCCCGCCTCGGTCTGACCTCAAAACGTCAAAATCTCACCACAGATGCACACCGATAGGCACCGATGGAGATGCAGGGAAGCCCCTGGAGTCGAGGCTGGAACGAAGACCGTGCCGGGTCGACCAGGTGGTGGACTCAGGCGGATCCTGACCTGACCAGTGGCGAGACGCCTCCCGACGTGAGGTGTCCACACCAGACTGCTCGTGGTCTCCCGCCGGTGCACAAGGTCCGTTCCGGTCTGCATTCGCAGGGCTCTAGCTCCCCTGATCAGTGTTCATCGGTGTCCATCTGTGGTTCCGCTTTGTTGTCTTGGCATTAGCCCTTGTAGAACGTCCTTCCCCCGTCCACCAGGAGGTCCTGGCCGCAGATAAAGTCTCCCCACTCGCTTGCGAGGAAGGCCGCAAGGCCCGCGACATCCTTCGGCTGCGATAGGCGGCCGATCGGGACCTGCGAGATCAGCCCCTGCTTCTTCTCCTCGGTATCGTAGCGCTCCCGCAGCAGATCGGTCTCGACCACACACGGATGGATCACGTTCGTGGCAATGCCCTTCCTCGCGTAGTTCCGCACCAGGTAGCCCATCATGCCTACCATGCCGGCCTTCGCAGAGGCGTAGTCGATCGCCCCACCGCCGCCGTCGAACACGACCGAGGATCCGATGAGGATGATCTTTCCCCGGCCCGCGTCGAGCATGGGCGGCAGGACCGCGCGTACGCCGTAGAACGCAGATGACAGGTTGATGTGGATCATGTCCAGCCATTCGGCATCGCTCTTCTCCTCCGCGGGACGCACTCTGTTCTGCCCCACGTTCACGACCAGAACGTGGATCGCGCCCTTCTCACCGAGGACCTGATCGACCGTCCGCGTGGCCTCTTCCGGTTTGCACGCATCGGATACCACGCCCAGCACGTCGCAGCCGTCCTCCTTCAGCGACCTGAACGTGGCGTCTAGACGATCCCGGTACTTCGGGTTGTCCGTGTGCGTGAAGAACACGCTCGCGCCGGCACGCGCGAAGGTCTCGGTGATTCCGCCCCCGATGCCGCGGGACCCGCCGAGGATCAGGGCCACCTTGCCGCTCAGATCGATGCTCAACATCTCCATCCTCCTCAGCGCAGTACAGCCTTGAGCGTATCTCCCAGGACCTTAATCACCTCGTCACATTCCTGCTCGCAAACGATCAGTGGGGGCTTGATCTTCAACAGGTTCTGCCGCACGCCAGCCAGCCCGAAGATCACGCCGCGCTTCATCGCCTCGTTTCGGATCTCCTTCGTCTCGTCGTAGAGCGGCTCCTTGCCCTCTGGATCCCTCACGAACTCGACGCCCAGGTGCAGGCCCGCCTGACGGATGTCGCCGATCTCGGGAAACGTCTTCTGCAGTCGCAGCAGGCCCTCTCTCAGCCGTTCGCCCATTCGGTTCACGTTGTCCAGCACCTTGTCGCGCTCGATGATGTCGATCAGCTTGAGCGCGCCCACCTGCGACAGCGAGTTGTTGGCGAAGGTATGCTGCTCCTCCGAATCCGGGGCGTAGCCCTCCATCCCGTCCCTGATGATCGTCGCCCCGAGCGGGAGACCGCCCCCAACGGCTTTCCCTAGCGCGATCAGGTCGGGCGTCACCTCGAAGTAGTCCGCGGCCGTCCACGCGCCGATCCGGACAAAGGTCTGGATCTCATCGAAGATGAGCGGGATCCCGTACGTGTCGCAGATCTCGCGTATGGCCTCCACATACTTCCTCGGGAAGCAGATCTGGCCGCCGCTCGCCTGCAGCGGCTCGATCACCAGTCCGGCCGGGGGCCCGTTGACGCCCTTCTGTATCGTCAGCTCCAACATCTTGGCGCACATCAGGTTGCAGCCGTCGGGCTCCTGTCCGAAGTAGCATCGGTAGCAGTAGGGGTTCGGTACGCGGACGAACTGCCGCGTCATCGGCAGGAATCGGCTGCCTCCCACGTAGGACCCGTTGGCCTGCGTCGAGATCCACGATGCCCCCATCGTGCCGAGTGTCGTACCGTGCCACGCATCCCAGAGGCACATGAAGTGCGACGAACCGGGCCTGTTCTTGAGCGCCAGCTTCATGGAGCCTTCCACAGCAAGGGCGCTGGTCGGCACAAAGGAGACACGGTTCATCCCGTCGGGGGCCACATCGGCCAGCCGTTTGGCCAGGGCGAAGCGCGTGAGCGTGTCGAATCCCTGGTGCGTGTGCGTCAGGTTCTGCGCATGCTCGTCCACGGCTCCCCAGATCTCGTCGTTCGAGTATCCCAGGTATAGCGCCCAGCTCTGGGACGTGCAGTCGATGTACTCCTTGCCCTCTACGTCCCACACACGGACGCCCTTGCCGTGGTGCAGAACCGGCCCCCCGCGCGTCCCCCCACCGATCATCAGGTGCTCGCCGGCCTCCTCCATGGCCCTCTCGTCCATGCCGTAGATCTTCTTCAACGTCTCATCCTGGGGAACATACCGACTCTCAGCCATACCCGACCTCCTGTTGCCGCTCTCTATGTGAGGGTTACAGGTCCTTGATCATCCACACGTGGTCGGACAATCCGCCCGGCGCTAGATCGGACCGGTTCCAGTCCGGGAAGCGTCCCATCTCCCTGTAGCCCATGCTGGTGTAGAGATGGTAGGCCCGGTCGTTGACTCCCCATACCGTCAGGTCGACCCTGCGCTTCCCCAGCCGGCGCGCCTCGTCCTCGAGCGCGACCATCAGGCAGCGCCCGATCCCCCTATCGCGGAACGCCTTGAGCACCAGCAGCCCCAGCGTGATCGAACCGTCGCCATTTGACCGCTGAAGTGTCCCCTCCGCCACGATTCGTCCGTCGGCCTCCACGACGAGCAGAATGCCCGTTCCACAGGCCATGTCGGTCAGCCGTTTACTGATCATCTCGCACGCCATTCGAGGGTCGGCGTTTCGGGGGGCCGCCATCACCCGTTCCTCGAACAGCTCGCGGTGCATGGCGGAGTAGGACTCCGCGTCTGTCCACCTGGCCACACGCATCACGAAGTCCGTGTCCCCGGCTCGCCACTGCTCGTTCAGAGGGTGCTCCCCTGGATCCATCATGTCACAGTCCACCTCGCACTCAACGGGGCCTGAACCGCCCCCTGGGAAATGAATCGACCGATATCTGCGTGATCGTGTCAGGTGAAGGGATCGTGCCCATCACCCAGGCCTGCAGCAGGATGTTCCCGATCGCCGTGGCCTCCGCAGGTCCGGCAACCACGGGAACGGCAAGCGCGTCGGCCAGGTTCTGGCAGAAGTAGCGGTTCCTGCTGCCCCCGCTCACGACGTGCACGCGCTGGAACTGGCGGCCTACCATCTCTCCCAGGGCCGCTATGGACCGGGCGTGCTCCCGAACCATGCTGTCGTAGACCAGCTTCGCCACCTCACCACGGGTCCCCGGCGGACGCATCCCGCTTTCCTCACAGGCGCTCCTGATCTCAGCAAGCATATCCGCCGGCGCGTGGAACCTTGGTTCGGACAGCTCGACAGCGCCTTGTCCGTCCGATGCCTCCGCCTCTCGTACGAGGTCCTCGTAGTCGGTGGGCTCACCTGCCGCCTCCCACATCCGACAGCACTCCTGGATGACCCACATCCCCATGGCCGATGTGAAGAGGCCCCAGCGGCGACCCGCCAGGCCGACCAAGGCGCATCCGGCCGCCACGGCGTCCGGCACCACCAGGGGTCGATCGGACACGCAGCCGGGCATGGCGTAGGTTCCCGCACTCAGGAACAGCGTTTGTTCATCCAGCGGACCGGCTGCAGCACTCGCCGCGGCGGTGTCGTGGTTGCACGCGACCACAACGGGCACGTCGACCAGCTTCGGGTGCGGCGCGTGCTCCGCAGGGATTCGCCCCAGCACCTGGGGCTCGCCCACGATCTCGGGGAGCATGTGGTGTGGAATCTGCATCAGATCCAGGAGCTCTCGGTCCCAGTCGCCGGTTTCCAGATTCCGGAGCTGGGACGCGGTTGCCATCGTCCAGTCTGTCTTCGCAACCCCGCACAGATCGAAGTGGACGAGGTCGGCCATGTGAAGCAACGTGGCCGCCCTGGCAAGCGCCTCCCGCTCTTCTCGCGCCATCGTATACAGCTGGCACAGCGCCACCACGGGTGTGCGCCCGACCCCCACCCGTGCGACCAGATCCTCGGGCGTGATCCGGGTGAAATAGTCCTGCGGGAACCGCTCCGATCTTGCGTCCCGGTACGACACCGGGGAGTAGACCAGAGCACCCTGGCCGTCGAGCAGCCCGAAATCCTGCGCCCACGTAGCGCAGCTCACCGATGTGATGGGAACGTCCGTTGCGCGCTCTGCCGCCGCGGCAAGACCGGTTCGAACGCCCGACCGTATGGACTGCCAATCCCATCGTCTGAGCCCGTCGATGTTCTGGATGGCGTGATCGAAGCGGTGCACCACCTCGAGCTCCAGCCTGCCGACATCCAGCCGCCCGAGGACAACACGACCGTTGCTCGCACCCAGATCGATGGCGAGGAAGCTGTGCACGTCGGATGTCTCCAGGACTCCCTACACCGCGGCGTATTCGAACCCCTGCAGATGTGCCAGCTTGCGAAGGGCTTCGCCCTGGCGGCCCGGCATCGAGATCAGGTGGTGGGTCCCTCCGGCCTGGCTGTAGCGCGTGAGGAAGTCCTCCACCGGTCCATCCAGCTGCGCCACCCAGTGGGGAAGGTCGAAGTCCTCGAAAGGAGCCATGTCCTCGATCTCTGCCTCACGCACCACGTAACCGAACCGACCGTCCGGGTGTTCGGTGATGTTGGTCAGGGTCACCGGACCGGGCTCCAGCGTGTAGTGCATGCCCACATAGGGTTCCATCCCCGGCGCCCAGAAGTCCTTCTTGACGAGCCGTACCTTCCTGTCCCTCCGGGCGAGAGCCGGGTTGCATTCCTGCATGTGCGTCATCACCATCCGGTTCTTCACATAGTCCACCGTGTAGATCTCTGTGAAGTTCGCCACGCCGCACAGCTGACGCATCTGGGCCATGTGCGCGGCGAGGGTGGCGTTCCCTTCTCCCGCGTATCCCAGGCCCTCGCCTAGCAGCTTGTTCAGCCCCAGGAAGGGCATGGTCGGAAACCGACCGTCTTCGACCAGCTCCCGGAAATTCATCGTGAACGCGTCGAGGCTGCGCTCGGCAACGAGCGTGCGGAGGGCTGCCTCCAGGCGCGACGAAGTGTGGTGGATCTCGTTCGTGACCTCATCAGCGATCGCGAACCGTTCCCGATCGCCATCCATCAGGCCCCGGACCTCCCGGTCCTCGACCTCGTCCAGGAGCCGAACCATGCGTCCCGGACTCAGGTGGATGGCGTGTGGACCCCACTGGGTCGCCATCCTCGTCTCGTCCACGCCGAATGCGCCCATGTCCTGGAACGGCTGGCCGAGCACCCCCACGCGTATCCTCTGGGCGGCCCG
>JASLMQ010000219.1 GCA_030746455.1 Candidatus Latescibacterota bacterium | reverse complement strand
TCCTCCGACCGATCCAGCGGGAACAAGACCGCCGAGAGCGCAGCGCACGCCCGCAATTCGTGGCACTCCGGAACCAGGAATCGGCGAGCGTGGTCGGACTGGCCGCGGTCGGCCCCGATCCGCTCTGGCCGGATACCCATCTTCTGGATGTATACTGCCACCCGAAGTTCTGGGAGCGCGCGGCCGAGATGGTCCGGGCCATCCTGCCTGCCGAGGGCGACCGCTGTCTGGCCTATTCGGACTCCGACTGCCCGGCAAAGGGCAAGGCGCTCGAAGAGGCCGGATTCGGGTCGGCCTTCACGCACAGGAACTGGGTAGGTGGCCACACGGATGGCGACGCCCGACTCGACGTGCGGGTTTGGGAGCGTGTCTGAGGCTGCGACGGGCCGGCCCGGCGGCGGGGGCCCCCCGTTTTTTTCGTTGTGTCAGAGCAGGTTGGGTACTATATTACAGATCGCCGTGGCCTGCATCCCGTGCTCACATAACGTATCCGAAATATATACAGGAATTTAAGTGCTGCCTCCCGACGTGTGGATATTCCACGTCCAAGCCTGTGACCTCAGAGCAGGTACCGGGATCCGACCAAGGCAAACAAATCTATAAGAAACAGAATAATACGCCAATTGCATCGCGGCTCTCGCAACGGATGCCTCCGGTGCGCTGGGTCGAGACGGCCGGGATCCGTTGACGATGGACCGAAGCCCCACGAAGGCTGCCGCACTCTACCTGGTGGGCACGCTTGCGCTGACGGTGTACGGCGGCGAGGTCTGCCCATTCCTGGAGCAGCTGAGCCTCCTCTAGCTTTTCTTGGTGCTAGCGGCATCGTTCGTCCTTGCCGGCATCGGTCGATGGGCAGCGATCGGGTTTCTGCAGAGGCGGGAGGCCCGGTTGGGAGTCGATCCAGGTCGACCCTGGAGGTACCTCTGGATCGACCTGGGATTCTGGACACTGGGCGGCCTCCTGGTCACCGCGTGGAATGCGCCGAACGCCTACTTCACGATGGTGGTCAAGGCGGTGCACCAGCACGGAGGCGTGCTGGACAAGTTCGTGGGAGATGCGGCTCTGGCGGTGTTCGGTCTGGCCGAATGCGAGAACGCATCGGAGGATGCCCTTAGGGCCACGCTGGAGATCCAGGAGGGTCTGGAGGAACTCAACCGGGAGCTCGGGGCCGAGGGTTATCCCACGCTGCGGAACGGGAATGGCATTCACTTCGGACAGGTCGTGGCCGGAAATATCGGCTCGGAGGAGCGGCTGGAGTACACCGTGATTGGAGATGCGGTGAACACGGCGTCTCGGCTGCAGGACCTGACGAAGGAGATCCCTACCACCGTGGCAGTTTCGGGAGAAACCTACGAGCGGATCGAATCTGAGACCCGTGAGACGCTCTGCTACGTCGGCTCGTGCAGCCTGAAGGGGAAATCGGATGAGATCCCCGTGTACGGTCTGGCACGGGAAGTGGAAGCGGCGGGGGACGGGAAGACGGGGAACGACTCGTCCGGAGGGCGCACGTGAAGATCACCGAGGTCAAGACCGCCGAAGTACGGGGGCACGGCTATTCGCTCTTCGTGAAGGTTTACACCGACGAGGGCCTTACGGGGGTGGGGGAGTGCATTCACGGCGGGGCGGGGGTCGCGCGGCTCGTGGCCGAGATGGCGGAGTCGATCGTGGGGAAGGATCCGCTGAATGTGGACCGTCTCTTCGAGACGATGCGTCGGGTCCACGTGTTCAACGGCGCCATGGCCGGCAACGTGGTCACGGCGATGACCGGGATCGAGATCGCCCTTTGGGACCTGGCTGGGAAGGCGCTGAACGTCCCTGTGTACCAGCTTCTGGGAGGCAAGTTCCGAGACAGCATACGGCTCTATTGCGACTGCCACGCCGGACGCGACGATTCCCCCGAGTCCCACGCTCAGAGAGCGAGGGAGGTCATCGCGATGGGGTTCGATGCCATCAAGTTCGACATCGATGATGCCTCGAGTCCTCACAAGCAAGACCCGTACAACTGGTCGGTGTCACCCGGTGAGCTGGCGGAGATGGTAGACAAGGTGGCGGCAGTGCGCGAGGCAGTGGGTCCCCGCGTCGACCTGGCGATCGACATGCACGGGCGATATGACACCTATGGAGCCATCCGGGTCGCCCAGGCGCTGGAGCCGTACGATCTGATGTGGCTGGAGGAGCCGGTTCCCCCCGAGAACGTCGACGCGATGCGCGAGGTCAAGCGTGCCACGCGCACGCCGATCTGCGCCGGAGAGAACCTCTATCTCCGGTGGGGTTTCCGGGATCTGATCGAGAAGCAGGCCGTGGATGTGATCATGCCCGATATCCCCAAGTGCTGCGGACTGTCGGAGGGGCGCAAGATCGCGACTATGGCCGAGGTCTACTACATTCCACTCGCGCCCCACAATGTGTGCGGCCCCCTGGGCACGATCGCATCGTGCCACGTGTGCGCAACCGTGCCGAACTTCCTGGTTCTGGAGTGGCACTGGGTGGACCGGCCGGCCTGGCATGAGCTCGTGTGCGCCGACCCCCCTCTGATCCAGAACGGCCATATCAGGCTGCCGGATGGACCAGGCCTCGGGGTCGAGCTGAACGAGGATGCGGCGCGGGAGTACGCCAGGCCGGGCTCCGCCTTCTTCGAGTGAATCGGGCCCGGATCTAACCGCAGGCGACGGCGGGTGATACGGACGAGGACGACAATGGGAGAATCGAGATCCAAGACGGAACCGATAGAGACCGAGGAACAGCTCCTGCAAGCGATGTCCGAGCCCTCCGCGATGGTCTCGGAGGCGGTCTCAGCGATCGACGGCCCCGTGATGGTTCTGGGTATCGCAGGGAAGATGGGACCGTCGCTGGGCATGCTGTTCGTTCGCGCGGGCGCGAAGGAGGTCATCGGGGTGTCGCGGTTCTCAGATCCCGCCTCTCGGGACCCGCTGGAGGCGGCCGGGATCCGGACCGTGAAGTGCGACCTGATGGACGATGGCGGCCTCCGGCAGCTTCCCGAGGTGGGCCACATCGTGCTGATGGCCGGCCACAAGTTCGGTGCCACCGGCAACGAGCCCCTCACGTGGGCGATGAACACCATGCTCCCCGCGAAGGTGATGCAGCGTTTCCCCGAAGCGCGCATCGTCTACGTTTCATCGGGAAACGTGTATCGGTTCACGGGTGTCGACAGTGGCGGGGCCACCGAAGCGGATCCGGTCGAGCCTATCGGCGAGTACGCCCAGTCGAGACTGGGCGGGGAACGGCTGGTCGAGTTCTACGCCAAGAGGAACGGGACCCCCGCTGCGATCGTCCGGCTGTTTTACGCGACCGAGCTGCGCTACGGCATTATCCTGGACATTGCCCAGAAGATCTGGGAGGGGCAGCCGGTCGACCTCACGATGGGACACGCCAATCAGATCTGGCAGGGGGATGCAAACGCCTACCTGGCGCAGTGCTTCCCGCATTGCGAGAGCCCTGCCCGCGTGCTGAACCTCACGGGACCCGAGACGCTCCGGGTCCGGGATCTGGCCGCGCAGCTGGGGGTGCTGATGGGCCGAAAGCCGATCCTGGTCGGTGAGGAGGCGGACACGGCCCTGCTGGGGAACGCGCAGTATCTCTTCGATCTGCTCGGGCAGCCTGAGGTCCCGGCGTCGCAGATCGTCGAGTGGGTGGCCGCGTGGGTGATGCAGGGCGGCCCCACGCTGGGCAAGCCGACGAAGTACGAGGCGCGGGACGGTAAGTTCTAGAAGAGCGGTCACCACGAAAGACATCCCGGCTGCTG
>JASLMQ010000218.1 GCA_030746455.1 Candidatus Latescibacterota bacterium | reverse complement strand
CGTCGAACGGCTTCAGGATATAGCCGAACGGCTCGGTGACCCTTGCCCGGTCCAGCGTATCCCTGTCCGCGTAGGCCGTCAGGTAAATCACCGGAATGTCAAAGCGCTCCCGGATCACACCCGCGGCCTGCGTACCCGGCTCGTCTCCCCTCAGCATGATGTCCATCAGAACCAGGTCGGGACGGACCTCTCCGGCGACCCTGATGGCCTCTTCAGCCGACGGCGCCGAAGCGGGGACGAAATGCCCCATCTTCTTCAGCCGCAGCTCGATGTCTTTGGCGACGATGTTCTCGTCCTCGACGATCAGTATCTTGGCCCCGGGCATGCCTGGCCCCCTTCGAGCTCGACAGTGTCGAGCGCTGAATGCCTCAGTGGCCCCCGATTCCACATCCTCAACTACGCCGTCGGTCGCAACTCCGACGGCCTGGCTTTGCTACGTTTCGTACAGAGCGGGGAAACAGAGCCTGAAGGTGGTTCCCCCGCCACACGATGAATGAATCCGGATCGTCCCGTCGAACTGCTCGACGATCGACTTGCTGATCGACAGGCCGAGCCCTGTTCCCTTGTCGGGATCCTTCGTCGTAAAGAACGGATCGAACGCTTGAGCTCGGACAGCCTCCGAAATCCCTCCGCCGTTGTCGGTCACATCGATGCTCACGCCCGAACCGGGAGAAACACCGACCGAACCGGTGCTCAGCATCACGTGTCCGGGAGGTCCCTTCGGATCGGCCTCCACGCGGTCTACCACGGCGTCACGTGCATTCGTCAGCAGGTTCAGGATCACCTCTTCAAGCGAAAACGGATTGGCGGAGATCGCAGGCAGATCCTCCGAGAGCTCGAACTTCACCTGGATGCCACGGGCGCCCAGCTGAGCCCCAAGGAACTCAACCGCGGATCTCACCACGTCGTTGACCTCCACAGATGTGGTCTCGGGATTCTTGGCTTCACGGGCGAACATGCGGACATGATCGATGATGTGAACCATCCGGTCGGCCTGCTCGATGATCCGGTCCAACCTGGACCGGAGCCGCTCATCCGTTAGGTCCCACCCCCGCTGCATCCCGATCAGGATGTGCTCCGCGAGCCCCCGTACCCCCATCAGGGGTTGACTGAGTTCGTGGGCCATCCCGGCGGCCATCTCACCCAGCGAGCGCAGGCGATCGGCTCGCATGCTCAGGGCACGCTGTTCGACCAGCTCACGCTCGGCCGCCTCCCTGGCCTCCTCCGCCTGCTTACGCGCGGTAACGTCCTGACACGCGAGAACGACCCCCTCGACACGCCCATCTACACCACGCAAGGGAGCTGCACTCCCCTCGACGGGAACCCGCCTCCCGTCCGCTGAGATCATCACCTGATCCTCGAAGCGGACTGAAGCGCCCGAGCAGAGCGCCTTCAGCACGGGATGTGCCGCAGACTCCCCGCTCGCATCATCCTCGAGGCGGCAGCAATCGACAATGTCGCTGCCAATGGCATCGTGCGCCTTCCAACCGGTCAGGCGTTCGGCGATGGGGTTCACTGATTTGACCCGGCCCTCGTTGTCGACGGTTACCACAGCGTCGCCGATCGAATGGAGCGTCGTAGCCAGCCATTGCTCGTGATCCCGAAGACGCTTGTCTATCGCGTGCTTGTACAGGGCCATCTCGATGGCCGTTTGGAGCTCCCGGCGTTCGAACGGCTTGAGGATGTACCCGAACGGCTCGGCGATCTTCGCCCGCGCGAGCGTTTCGTCGTCCGCATAGGCCGTCAGGTAGATCACCGGGATGTCGAGTCGCTCCCGGATCTGTCCGGCGGCCTCCACACCGTCCATCTGTCCACGCAACATAATGTCCATCAGCACCAGGTCCGGCCGGGCTTCTTCCGCCTTCCGGATGGCTTCCTCGCCGTACGAGGCCATCCCGACCACCTCGTAGCCCGCCCCGATCAGGACGACCTGGATGTGGCTCGCGATGATGCCCTCGTCCTCGACGACGAGGATGCGCGCCGCGGTTCCGGCATCGGCCTTCGTCTTCTCCGGGACCTCTGCGATCGACATTGCCCGGCATCCTCAGAACAGAAAGGCGGCTCCCCGAGAGCCGCCATCGTCACCGTTCCGCCCCACCCGGTCCATCACCGCCTGGCTAGGGACTCCTCCCGTCGCCCCGACGGCGCATCCCGTCAACCGGCATCGAGATCTTCGATGAAGCCCTGAACCTTTTGAGAGTCGGCCTGGGCCCCAATCTTCTCGAATCCCGCCAGCGCGGTCTGGTACGACTCACGCGCTTCGCTCCTGAGCCCCTGCGCCTCCTGCATCGTGCCCAGGTCTCTGTAGGACTCCGCGGCCCCGAGCCGATTGCCGTGGGCCTCGTCCAGCCGGATCGAGTCCCCATACAGCTCCTCTGCCGTTTCCCACTCCTTCCGAAGCGCGAAGGTCCTCCCCAGCAGGCGGTAGGTCTCGGCCTCTCCCAGGCGGTCGCCGATCTTGCGGTACACGTCGAGCGCCCGCGCGCAGCACACGGGAACCATCATGCTGTTCCCGAGCTCGAGCAGCACCTCCGCCATGCCGAGGTGCATGTTGGCCATAGCGTCGAGGAAGCCCTCCTTCTGAGCGATCTCGAAACCATGTTCGTAGCAGTCCATGGCCGCGGTCCAGTCCTTGCGATCCGCGTGTGTCATCCCGAGGTTGTAGTATGCACGGGCGAGCCCACGATCCTGGCCGGCCTCTCGGTACATCTCAAGACAGGCCTCATACCGCGCGATGGCGTCGTTCAGGTCCCCCCGGATCGTGGCCAGGATCGCCAGGTTGTTGGTGACGTTGGCCACGATCGTTCCGTTTCCCGCCGCCTCGGCCTGTGCCAGCGCCTCCTCGTAGGCCGCCCGCGCGGGCTCATAGTCCCCCTGCTGCTGGTAGATGGCTCCCCTGTTGATGGCCACGCGAGCGCGGCCGCCGGCGTCGTCGAGCGCCTCGTAGCGCTTCTCACTCCGCTCGAGGAAGTCCAGTGCCTCCTCCCACCGGTCCCAGCGGGACAGCACCCGGCCCATCCGGCAGAGCACCAGCGCCTCGTTCTCCGCATCCTCGAGCTTCTGCGCAAGGGAGAGAACGACCTCGTAGGTCTCGTGGGCCTTCTCCAGATGGGAGAGCCTCTCGTAGGTACGGGCCAGCGTCAGAAGCAGGTGCAGGTCCCTTGCATCATCCTTCCCGAAGAGGCCGAGGGACTTGAAGGTCTCCAGGGCCTGCTCGATCTGACCGAGCCGCTCCTCCGTGGGAAGGGGCTCTGCCAGAGCCGACTCGAGCAGGTCTTCGACCTTGACCTCCTTCTGGTAGGCCGTCAGGCTCTGTATGAGCTCATCTATGTCGTCTGGCTTTGGCACAGTCGGATCCGCCTATGCGGTCAACGTCACGACGAGATGGAATCAAAGGTAGCTCGGCATCTGCCAAACGCACATCCCAGACCGCCAAGTCCGCCATCAATCAGGGGATATCTTCATCACACTCATCGTCCCCTGCCACATCGTAGTACGAGAACCCTGGAACCTTGATGGTCAGCTTCCACTTGTCCTTGCTTCCTGTGACCTTCACCGGGATCACGGTCACCGTGCCGTCGTGCTCGACGTGATAGGCCACCAGGTCCTCGACCTCGTCCTTGTCGAGGTAGCCTCGGATCTCGATCTTCAGCTCCGCCTCTGGCCTGAACTGGAGTCCCGCCGGGCCGAAATCCACCATGATGTCGCCGAGATCACTCCCGGACGTGGCCACCATAGAAACGATGACGAATTTCGAGCACGACTTCTTCTGTACCTTGAACTCGACCTCTTCGACCTGGACCCAGTTGTCCAGGTCCTCCTTGTCGATGGAGAAGTCCAGCTTGAGCTTGCCGCCCCTCCTCGGGGTAACCAGGCCCACGGTCCACTTCTTCTTGAGCTTCCCGGGCTTTGTGAGTGCCCCCTGGGTACGAGGCTGCGGCGAGAAGCCGATGCTGAACGTTCCGCTCACCGGGGGCGGGGGCGCATCCGTGAGCCCGCTCGTGCCGTCCGAGGTCGAGCCCAGGGGCGACCGGTCCATCTCCCCGCAGGCGCTCAGGAAGGCCATCCCCGTCAAGACAACCACGACGGCGGCCAGGCCCTTTGCGGTGGTGCCGAATCGACGTGACATCTCGTGCCTCCTCTCGTTGCCTCTAACTCCTCGAAACCCTATGGATCAGAATCGTCCAATGTGAGTGCTCCGCGGGAAATCGGCTCCCCGCTCTTTCCTCATATAGGAGGCAAAAGGTATGCCGTCGGCTGGACCTGCCATATCATCCAGGTTGCCGAATGCGGCCCATCACGAGATGGATCAAGAGGTTATTCCTGGTCTTTTTCGTGGGAACTATCAAGACCGTCCACGAAGTGGATTCCCGCCCCTACCCCATCCGAGGCTGAGATCAGCCAGTCGGCCCGTTCGTTATCCGCCAGGTGGTGCAAATGCGCCTGTCCAGGGACTACGGTCAGTCTGGCGTTCTGAAATCGATCCTGAACCCCGTACCCTTGGCGTCAGCCAGCTCGATTCGGCCCTCGAGCTGATCCACGAGCGTGGTGACCAGCTGCAGCCCCAGAGAGTCGGTCTCCCGGAAATCGACCCCCTCGGGGAATCCCACGCCGTCGTCCGAGACCACAAGACAGTAGCCGTCCTCTCGGGATCCGTCAAGCTCCACGCGGATCCGTCCCTCGCCCCCCTCAGGGAAGGCGTGTTTCAGGGCGTTCGAGACCAGCTCGTTGATGATCAGCCCGCAAGGGATCGCCGCATCGATCCCCAGCGAGACGTCGCCCACATCCGTCTCCACCTGGACACGGCCTGCGAGGTCCGTGTAGGATCGCGCGAGATAGCCGACGAGGCTTCGGACGTACTCGGCGAAGTCCACCCGGGCGAGGTCCTCCGACTGGTAGAGCCGCTCGTGGATCAGTGCCATGGACCGGACCCGGTCCTGGCTCACCCGGAAGAGCGCATCCGCCCTTTCGTCCTCGATCTGCCCGGACTGCAGGTTGAGAAGGCTCGAGATGAT
Organism: Candidatus Latescibacterota bacterium; assembly: GCA_030746455.1. The sequence goes on along the minus strand of JASLMQ010000218.1, from coordinate 3,526 downwards.
CTGCAGATTGTTCTTGACCCGGTGGTGGATCTCCTTCAGGAGGACCTCCTTCTCGCGCAGCGAGGCCCTGATCCGGCCCTCCGCCTCGAGCCGTCTGTTGATCTCCGCCTTGAGCTCCTCGTTGATCCTGGTCAGCTCCTCGGCGCGCTCTTGGGCCTCTCTGTACTTCTCGGCCTGCTCGAGGGTGTCGGCCAGCTCCCGGTCCTTCTCCTCCAGCATCTCGTTGACCCGGAACAAGTCGGCGGCCTGACGGGCCACCACCTCTTCCGCGCGCTTGCGGTCTGTCACGTCCCGCGACACGATCAGGATCCTGCCGGTCTCGCCGTGACGGCTGCACGAACCCTCCACGGTGAGCGGCCGCCCGTTCCTGGGCACGACAACGGTCTCGAAGTGGTCGACCCGTTCGCCGGACCCCGCGCGCCTGCATGCCTCCTCGAAATTCCCCCGATGCGCCTCGGCCACCAGGTCTGCTGCACGGAGGCGGCCGGCTTCCTCTCCACTGTACCCGAGCTTGTCCTGCCACGCCGCGTTCACATAGGACAGGGCGCCGTCTCTCGCGAGAACCTGCACCAGGTCCACGGCGTCGTCGAAGAGCCCCCGGAAGTAAATGTCTTCGGTCTGACTCATATCGGAAGCTGCTCCACCCCCCGAGGGTGCGCCTGACAAAAGGGCCCCCCGGACAGTCTCCTGGGGACCCGACCCAACACCCACCGCGTATTCACCCGCCTTGATCCACGCACGAACAGGGAACTCGGGCCCCCCGATCGCACATCGTCTCTCAGCCTCAGCACCCCGGCCTCCCCAACATCAGGCCACGGACGCCGCGCTCCTCTCTGCCGAAAGCGACCGTACTTCGTGCGCCGGCTTGCCCCCGGATCGACGGCTCTGGATCAGCTCAGCCACGACCGACACCGCGATCTCCGCCGGGGTGTCGGCCCCGATGTCGAGTCCGATCGGTGCGTGGATCGCGTCGAGCCGCTCGCGCCGGACTCCCTCCGCCTCGAGTTCCTTCCACATCAGCGCGATCTTGCGCCTGCTGCCGATCATTCCGATATAGGCCGCGTTCGTCCTCACGGCCTGTCGGATCACGGTCTTGTCGTACTGGTGCCCGCGCGTGACGGCAACGAGGTAGGAGAGGTCGTCGATTGCCAGATCCTCGAATGCCGTGTCCAGCTCCAGCACCTGCGCGTCATCCGCCATCGGAAACCGCTCCCGGTTGGCGAAGGTATCCCGATCGTCCACCACCACGATGTGGAATCCCACCGTCTGGGCGACGCGCGCTATGGCGAGCGACACATGCCCTCCGCCGAAGAGGTAAAGGGCCGGTTCGGGACAGATCGACTCCACGAACACCTTCGTCGGCTCCCCCTGCTCGAGCTCGATCACCTTGAGCAGGCCCTCCGGGACAGAGTCCTCCTCCTCGAGTTCCGCCAGAACGGCCGCGTCGGCCGCCTCGGTCCCGAGGGAGCCGAGGGTGGTCCCGTCCGCCCTCACCAGGAGTTTCGCGACCTCTGATCCCGCTTCGCCACCGGACACCAGCGTGGCCAGCGCCGCCGACGCCCGCTCTGCGCGGATCCGGTCGATCGCGCCGAGGACTTCCTCCGACCCGTCGGGCCCCAGCGGCTCCGTGAAGATCTCCACGGTCCCCCCGCACGTCAGGCCATCCTCGCCCGCGTGTTTCTCGGTCAGGACGAACTGCTGCAGCGTGGCCTGGCCCGTCTCGATCACCTGCTTCGCCTCGGCCCACACGTCGGCCTCCAGGCACCCGCCGCCCACGGTGCCAACGATCTTGCCGTCCGATGACACCAGCATCTTCGCCTTCTTGCTCATCGGCAGAGAGCCCTTGCTGGACACGATCGTGGAAAGCGCGGCCGTCTCTCCCGCCTTCACCAGGTTCAGGGCCTCTGACAATACGTCAACCATTGCCATTGCGTCTACCCCTCTATATGTGACACCGAAAGCAGCGTGGTTCGTGGATCGTGGCTCGTGAAAGGCAGTGAGACGTCAGACGGAGAAGCAGAACCGCCCTTCCCTGAATCCCGATTCCTGTATCCCGACTCCTGCCTCAATGCCACACCGTTCTGAGGGTCTTCGCCAGATGCACCAGGCTGTCCAGATTGTGCGCGGGCAGGAAGTAGTCCAGGTAGGGCAGCGCCGTCTTCATCCCCAGGCACAGGGGTTGATATCCCGGACTGCCCAGAAGGGGGTTGAGCCAGAGCAGCTTGTGCACCCGCCGCTGGAGGCGGTCCATCTCCAGGCGCATCAGATCCGCGTCGCCCCGGTCCCAGCCGTCGCTCACGATGATCATCACCGTCTTCGACCGGAGCATGTCGCGGGCGAAGCGGTCGTTGAACTCCCTGAGACACCTGCCGATGTCCGTTCCGCCGGCCCAGTCGTGGACCTGACCGGATACCTCCTTCAGGGACTCCTCGACGCCCTTGGTCTTGAGCAGGTGGGAGATCGGCGTCATCCGCGTGGAAAAGACCCCGACCTCCACGTCCCGGATCTCGCGCTTGAGCGCATAGATGAACTGGATCAGGAACTGGCTGTAGCAGTCCATCGAGCCGCTCACATCACACAGCAGCATCAGCTTGGCCTTCTTCACCCGACGCCGCCGCATCGCCAGCTCGACCCCGTCCCGACCGTACACGGCATTCCGCCGCCAGGTCCTTCGGAAGTCGATCTCCATTCCCCGCTTCACCGGCATGCGGCGTCGGCTCCGACGGTTGGCGATGATGTCCACGATCTGGGCGATCACCCGGCGTGCCTGCTCGATCTCCTTGTCCGACATCGCCGCCAGGTCCTTCCGCATCAGCGCCTCTTCGGGGCTGTAGCCCACGGCATCGGCGTCGCCCTCGCCTTCCGAGTCGTCTGTCTCACCCTCGATCGTGTCCACCAGCTGGTCGACCTCGTCGGGCATCAGGTCGAGCGGAAGGTCCTCCTCGCCCAGCTGCTCTACCGCGTCGGCATCCAGATCCTCCGTAGAGCGGTTCCAGAAGGCCGAGAATACCTTGTCGAACGTCTCCAGGTCATCGTAGCGCGACACCAGCGTGGCCCGTGCGGCCGCGTAGAAATCTCTCCGGTCGCTCATTCCCACGTAGTTGAGGCTCTGGCACAGGTCGATCAGGTTGCCCGAATTGACCTCTACGCCCGCGAGGTGGAGCGTTCGGCCGAAGGCGACCACGTGTCCCAGAACACTCCTCGCCCTCTGCATCTATCTTCCCTTCATCACTATTCGTCTGTACGACTGTGATGGCGTATGAACCTAGGCGATCTACGGTGTGCTTGTTTCTGGGGTCCCCTGACCCCTGACTCCTGCCTGCCCGCCGTAGCTCCGCAAGGAGCGGAGGAGGGAATCCCGACCCCTGCCTGCCCGCCGGCCTGTCCACCGAAGCCTTGGCGTAGGTGGAAGCCAGCTAGCTGGCGGAGGCGGGACTCCTGGCCCCCGACTCCTGCCTTTCCGCTCTTTCCTTCAGCGTCCGTGCCTTCTCGATGATCTGAGGCAATCCGTCGTCCTGGAGCTTAT
>JASLMQ010000217.1 GCA_030746455.1 Candidatus Latescibacterota bacterium | reverse complement strand
AATCGCGAGGCTGTTCACCCACGAGGTCTGAAGCAGCACCCCGAGCAGAATCAGCAGGGCGTTTCTGACCGTGACCGTGGCTTCACTCAACCTTGGCGGCCTCCACGGGGCGAACGATGATTCGCTTGCCCGCTCTCAGGCGAGATGCGTACCGGATGCCGTTCCATCTCTTGAGGTCCTCGACGCTGATCCGGTACGTCCGGGCAATCTCCCAGAGCGTGTCACCGGGTTTGACCGTGTAGAGGTCCCCGGCGGAAGCGATCTTCTCGAGGGCCCCCGTCTTGGGTTCGGCATTGCCGACGGGACGAAAGATGACAAGGCGATTGCCAGGCTGTATGTGACGGGGCCGGGAGATCCCGTTCCACTCGCGGATCTGCTCGGGTGTCACGCCCTCATTCTGTGCGATCTCCCACAGCGTGTCACCCTTCCGGACCCTGTAGGTGACGCGAAGCCGACCCTCGGGATCGACGGCCGTGGTGCCCGTTGACGCTGCCAGATCTCGTGCCTGTGCGTACCGCTCAGGGCGGATGGGGATCTGCAGGCGCTGCCCTGCCCGGAGTCGCCGCGGGCTTCGGATCGCGTTGGCATCCATGATGGCCTGGCTACTCACGCGGAGGCGCTGGGCGATACCCGAAACGGTGTCCCCGTACCGCACCTGGTAGTCCACCATACGAACCTTGCGGTGATCCGGGACCCGAGCATATCGGTCTCTGAAGCGATGGAAAGAGCCTGGAGGCACCCGCAGGGCGTAGGCCTTGCGAAGCGGCGGCGTGTAGCCGCGCCTGAGCTCGGGGTTGAGGTCGCGCATGACTCCGTGGGTGGTTCCCGCGCACTCCGCTGCAACCTTGAGGTCGACGCAGTCCGAGACAGGAACGGTGTCGTAAGCCCGAGGGGGGTCGTAGACGACGTCGCCGAATCCGAACCACTCGGGGTCCTTCGAGATCAGAAGCGCTGCCATAAATCGGGGGACGTGATTCCGCGTCTCTCTGGGCAGCCCTTGTATCTCCCAGAAGTCCCTCGTCCCCGACTTTCGGATCGCCCGCTCAAGCCGTCCCTGGCCGCAATTGTACGCGGCAATCACCAGCCGCCAGTCGGGGAACAGCCGGTGGAGGTGCGTGATGTGACGGGCGGCCGCCCGTGTGGACTTCTCGGGATCACGCCGCTCATCGATCCACGTGTTGCGTCTCAGCCCGTAGAGGCGTGCGGTGTGCCCCATGAACTGCCAGAGCCCGGCTGCGCGGGCCCTGGAATAGGCCCTGGGGTTGAAGCCGCTTTCAATCATGGCCTTATAGGCCAGGTCCTTCGGCAGGTCGAACTCGCTGAACACCTCGTGGATCATCGACAGATAGCGGGTCGACCGGGCCAGCCAGAGGGCGAGCACGCGGCGCCCCTCTGTCTGGAAGTAGCGAATGCTCCGCACCACGTCCGGTGTGTAGTCGACGGGCACATTCGCGGTACCCGCGAGCCTTCGGACCCAAAACTCCCCGTAGAAGGGGTGGTCTTCAAGGTGCGAGACGACAGGATCGGGAAGCGCCAGGAGCAGGACCGCCAGCCCGGACTCGGGCCGGATGGGTGCGGCGGGTCCAAGCACGTCGTGATGGAGCTCCAACGCGACCCGCACGAGGTCGGTGGCCTGGCGGAGCGACAGGTCGTCCGCCCCCTCGCTCAGCAGGCCCGCGAGGTCCGTGCAGGCGCTGTCCAGGGACGCCTGGGCGGCTTCGGTCCGGCCGGCCTCCAGATCCTCGAAGGCCCTTCTGAACAGGCGGTGGACCCGGGACTCCGGCCGGCTCGGGACTTCCGAGGCCGGCTCTGCGGTCGGAGGCGGCGCCTGTACCGGTGCCGTGACCACCGGAGCCGGGGTGGTGCTCTCGGGACGGAGGGGCGCACACCCGGCCAGGAGGCCGACGATAGCTAGGGCCGCGGCAGACGTTCCGAGGCGCAGCTTGAAGAAACTCACGGTTGGGCCCAGCGGCCGGTTGCCGTCATTCGGAGGACGCCTTGATCTGCGTTTCGGCTGGAAACGCCTTGTCATAACCTAGCTTCTTGGCCACGGCGACGAAGCTCTCGGCTTCTTTCCGCGTTCGGAAATCACCCACGCGCACCTTGAAGAACGGGGGCTCGAATTCTACGTAGACCTCGGTGCCGGCGAAGAGTTCGCGCGCCCGGGCCAGGGCCTGTTCGGCCGCCTGATGGCTCGAGGCGGAGAAGATCTGGAGACGGTAGCCGGTGACGGTGCTGGGCCGACGGACAGGCGGAGCACTGACCTCGATCAGGGTCCGCACCACGTATGCCTCCCGGTAACCGGTGCGCTTGGCTTCGGCCCGAAGGGCGGTAGCTTCCGCAGGTGTGTGGGCGTTGCCCACCTGGATCTTGTACAGGCGGGTATCCTCATCGTAGGCGATGTAGACCGGGGCTTCAAGCTGTCGCTCGACCTCCGCTCGGAACGCTTCGGCTCTCGTCCGATCCAGAACGGCGGCGATCTGTACCCTGTAGCCTTCCGTCTGCGCCGCGGGCGTGGCCTCGGGCCGTGACTCCGGCCTCGCGACGACCTGGGACTGCGAAGCAGGCGGTTGGAGCAGGAAGTCCTCGTCGTTGAGGTTCTGCGGGTCGAACTCCTCCCTGACCGCCGAGCCGGTTGGCAGGGCCGCCTGACGGGGGACTGCACAAGCCGCGAAGCCCAGGGCGAGGAGTACACAGATCAGGCGACTGAAGACCGGGGGTTTCATAACGATGGCAGGCCCAGAGGGGTTGGACAGACGGTCGGCAGCCATAAGGGGCTGTATATATACCACATACACCGGAGCTATATTGTACGTCCCGACAGCGGTTTTGTCAACGGTTTTCTGGCCCATGTCCCCGATAAATCAGGGGCTTAGGGCACCAGAGGCTTGCGGCGAGGCTACGGCGAGGACGAGAGCATCGATGGGTGCCAAATCGTTCCATGTGCTATATGTTGGGGGTAACCTTGAGGCGGGGTGCAATATGTGGGGTGGTGCGTTTGGGAAGGGGCGAGCGTCGTGAAAGGGTTCTGGACGGAGGGAGCCGAGCGGTCCCGCCTTTGGGAAGCGAGAGTGATCAGGCCTTGCGACGCCGTGGTTTCCGCTGGACGTCGCCGGTTCCGCCGGGGTTGATGGCGTAGAAATCGCCCGGGTAGATGCCCTCGACCCCGTCTAGCATGAGGGGAGGGGTCTCCCAGGTTTCACTCCGGTCCACCAGTCT
>JASLMQ010000216.1 GCA_030746455.1 Candidatus Latescibacterota bacterium | reverse complement strand
TCCTTCGTGACGGTGGGGGAGCCCCACTTCTTGCCCAGGACTACATTACGTCCCCTTGGGCCGAGGGTGGCCTTCACGGCCTTGCTGAGAAGGGTGACGCCGTCGAGGATCTTCCCCCGAGCGTCGATCCCATAGGAAATCTGCTTCGCTGCCATTCGATCTACCTCCTCCGTGTCGATGCGACCTGTCCCGAAGCGATACCGCGAGGCGTTCGCCGTACCGCCGATGCGACGGTGAGCCCAGCCTGGGGCCGGTCTCTACTGAAGGATACCCAATACGTCGTCTTCGCTGACGATCACGTATTCCTCGTCGTCGATCTCGACCTCCGTTCCCGTGTACTGACCGATCAGGACCCGGTCACCCACCTTGACGCCGACGGCGACCCGCGTGCCGGCCTCGTCGAGCTTGCCCGGGCCCACGGCCACAACCTCGGCCTCCAGGGGTTTCTCCTTGGCCGTGTCGGGGATGATGATCCCGCCCTTGATCTGCTCTTCGGCCTCGGTCCGCTTCAACAGGACGCGATCGGCCAGCGGCTGCACCTTTGCCATACTGCCCTCCTCACTCGAATACGAACTCCCTGATTTGGTTACGCTTACGGGTGTTAGCACTCTTGGGTGCCGAGTGCTAACGAGCGGACAATATACGCCCTGACCGGCCGATACGCAAGGAGAAACTGTCGGTTGGCGAGGGACCGGCAGGCAGGGAGGGACTACAGATGCTCCAGCCGGTGTGCCTTGCCGTCGAGCATCAGCTTGAGATGCTCGACCTCCTTCTGGAGCAGATCGGGGTCTTCCTCGACTTCATCCTCCGGGATCGGCGGGCGCAGCGCGGGGAGCCCCGCGTCGGACCAGCTTTCGAAGCCGCCGTCCATTGATATGACGTGCTGGTAGCCCATCTCCTTAAGCGTCTCGGCCGCGAGAAGCGACCGGATGCCGGCGGCGCAATAGACCACGACCTGGCTCGACTTCTCGGGCAGCTTCGCTTCGATCTCGCGTTCCAGCCTGCCCCTCGGGATGTGGATCGCCTCCTCGATGCGCTCGAGCTCCCACTCGTCGGTTCCCCTCACATCGAGCAGGACCGGGGCACCGTCCCCGGCGACGAGGTCGTACACCTCCCGAGCAGTCATCTCGGGTATCTTCTGGCGCGCTTCGGCCAGCAAATCTCGACGGGACTTCACAGGCGGACTCCTTCACTATGCGGTGGTTCGTGCTACCGTGGGGTCTGTCCACAGCACTTCTTGTATTTCTTGCCGCTGCCGCAGGGGCAGGGGTCGTTTCGGCCGACCTTCTTCTCCACCCGGACGGGACGTTGCCTGGGCTGGCCGTCCGAGTCCGACGTGTTGGCGACGGTCTGTGAGGCAGGAGGGGCTTCGGCCATCCCCGCGAACCCCATGCCCGTCGCATCCTGATGGACGAGGGCGAGGCGTTCCGGTTCACGAGTTCGGCTCCGGATGGGGGCCTCCTCGATCGGAATTCGGAATAGGGTCTTGAGGGTCTCGCGGTTGATCTCCTCCAGCAGGCTGAGGAACATCTGGAACCCCTCGCGCTTGTACTCCACCAGGGGATCCCGCTGGCCATAGCCCCTCAGGCCAATGCCCTCCTTGAGATCGTCCATCTCGCGGAGGTGGTCCTTCCACTTCTCGTCTATGACACCCAGGCAAACCATCCGCTCGATCTCACGAAGCCGCTCCGGGCCGATCAGCTGCTCGCGTCTCGCGTAGGTCTCGCGGACACCCCTCAGGATGCGCTCGAGAAGCCCCTCCTGTTTCAGCGTAGGTCGGTCTTCGTCGGAGATCTCGGGAACCTGCAGGAAGGTGTTGCGCAGCTCGACGGCCAGGCCGTCCATGTTCCACTCTTCGGAGTGGGTGCCTTCCGGTGCGTGGACCTCCAGCAGCGACTCGACCGTCTCCTCGGCAATGTCGTCGATCTGCTCGGAGATATCGCTCTGCTCCAGAGCGAAGCGACGCCGGTCGTAGATGACGTCGCGCTGCTGGTTCATCACGTCATCATATTCCAGGACGTGCTTGCGCATCTCGAAGTTGCGCGCCTCGACCCGCCTCTGGGCCCGTTCGATCGAGCGTGTGACCATGCGGTGCTCGATCACCTCGCCCTCCTCGGCCCCCAGCTTGTCCATGATCCTCGCAATCCGCTCGGACCCGAACAACCGCATCAGGTCGTCCTCGAGGGAGATGAAGAAGCGCGAGTTCCCCGGGTCGCCCTGGCGGCCGGCCCGTCCGCGCAGCTGGCGGTCGATCCGACGCGCCTCGTGACGCTCCGTGCCGATGATGTGCAGCCCGCAGGGCACGTCGAGCCGGCAACCGTACTCATCCAGATGGGGGCACTGCTCTCGGGCATCCTGCGGGTTGGCAATCAACGCGCAGGGGTGGTCTTCGGGGGTCTTCACGACACCGGGCCCGAGCTTGATGTCCGTACCCCTTCCGGCCATGTTCGTGGCGATGGTGACCGCGCCGGGTCGGCCGGCCTCCGCGACGATCTGTGCCTCCTGCTGATGGTAGCGGGCGTTCAGCACGGCGTGCTTGATGCCCTTGCGATTCAGCATCCGCGACAGCAGCTCCGATGTCTCCACGCTGATGGTGCCGACCAGGACGGGAAGTTCGTTTTCGTTGAGCCGGGCGATCTCGTCGACAAGGGCGTTGTACTTCTCCCGCTTGGTCCGGAAAATGAGGTCCTCGGAGTCGATCCTGCGCACGGGCTCGTTGGTGGGGATCACGACCACGTCGAGCTTGTAGATCTCGAGCAGCTCGGCGCTCTCGGTCTCGGCCGTTCCCGTCATGCCCGCCAGCTTGTAGTAGAGGCGGAAGTAGTTCTGCAGCGTAATGGTCGCAACCGTCTGGGTGTCGCGCTGGACCTTGACCCGTTCCTTGGCCTCCAGGGCCTGGTGCAGCCCCTCGGCAAAGCGCCTGCCGGGCTGGGGACGACCGGTGAACTCGTCGACGATGATCACCCGACCCTCGTCGACCATGTAGCGGACGTCCTTCTCGTAGAGCGTGTAGGCTACAAGCAGCTGCCGGACGCTGTGGATGGCTTCGCTCTTGAGTGCGTAGTCCTGGTAGATGTCGTCCTGGGCCTTGACCTTCTGCTCGGCAGCGAGGGCGTCGTCGGCCTCGATCTCCTGAAGCCGCTCCTCGAGGTCGGGAAGCACGAAGTCATTCGGCTTCGTGCTGATCTCGCTTCTCCCCTTGTCGGTCAGGTCGATGACGTGGCTCTTCTCGTCCACGCTGAAGAAGAGATCCTCGTCCAGCTCGCCCAGGCGCTTGTCGCGCATGTAGTCGGCCTCGACGCGCGTGATCAACTGCTTGTTGCCCTCTTCCTGGAGGAGCTTCATGAACCGCTTGTTCTTCGGGGACCCCCGCTGGACCTGAAGCAGACGGATGCCGGCCTCGTAGTCCTCCTCCGATTCGAGCAGCTCCTCGGCCTCGCTCAGGATGTTGTTGGCCACCCGGGTTTGGGCACGCACCAGCTTCTCCACCAGCGGCCTCATTTCGTCAAAGCGCTGGTTGTCCGCCTCGGGGACGGCACCGGAGATGATCAGAGGGGTCCGGGCCTCGTCGATCAGGATGCTGTCGGCCTCGTCGATGATGGCGAAATGGTGCTCCCGCTGCATCAGGTCCTCGCTGCGGATCGCCATGTTGTCGTAGAGGTAGTCGAAGCCGAACTGGTCCTTGGTGCCGTAGACGATGTCTGCGACGTAGGCCTCGGCGTGGTCGCACTCGCGGAGCCGGTAGCCTCCCTCGCCGTCCTCCTCCATGAGGTAGGCCTCGGCACCCAGGGCGCGGTCCTGGATGATGCCGATGGTGAGCCCCAGGAAGAGATAGATCGGGGCGAGCCACATGGCGTCGCGCTGGGCCAGATAGGAGTTGACGGTAACCAAATGTACGCCCCGACCGGTGAGGCCGTTGAGGTAGAGGGGCATGCCAGCGGCGAGCGTCTTTCCCTCGCCGGTGGCCATCTCGGCGATCGTCCCCTGATGGAGGACGATACCCCCGATCAGCTGTACGTCGTAGGGAACCTCTATCCACGTGATCTGGTCGCCGGCGCGCTCCCAGCTCTTGCCGACCATCCTCCGACAGGTTTCCTTGAAGACGGCGTAGGCCTCGGGCAGGATCTCGTCGAGGACCTCGGCCTCGATCTCCTTGATGTCCTGCTCGATCTCATTGATCTCGTCGAGCATCTCCTGCCGGCCTGCGTCACCCCCGCCGCCTTCCATCCGAGTCCGGAGCGCGTCGCATTCGCTGTGCGACTCGCGTGTCGCCTCCTTCAGTCGCGACCTGAACTCGGCGGTCTTCCCCCTGAGGTCCTCATCGGAGAGGTCCGCCAGGGAGGCAAAGATCCCGTTGATCTCGTCCACGAGAGGACGAAGCTTCTTGAGGTCCCGCTCGTGCTTGGTGCCGAAAATCTTCGTGATGAGTCCGAGCATGGCATCTGTCCGATTGTGGGTGGCCGCAGGCTGTGGCCTACCTACCCAATGCCAGACGCTCCGCAAGGAGGTCCGGCAGTCCCGCCGATCGAATCTTGCGCTGGGCACCCTCCAGGTCGTAGGGGACCCGATGGATCTCGATCCGATCGGCTGCCTGATCCCAGAGCGTGAAGGCGGCACGCGGGTCGCCGTCACGGGGTTGGCCCACGCTGCCTGTGTTGATGAGGTACCGCTCGGTGGCGACGAGGTCCGCCGCGCCCTCCCCGATCACCTCGTCTCCGGCGTCGGAGCAGACGAAGGGGTGGTGCGAGTGCCCCACGAAGCAGACGCCGGCCTCCGTGTACGCCAGGGCCGCACGACCTTCTTCGGGGATGTGAATGTAGGGCCAGGTCTCCGGGCGGCACGGAGAGCTGTGGGTGTAGAAGGCCTCGCCCTCTGCTTCCCAGAGGGGGAGGGACGCCAGGTACTCGGCCAGACCCTCCTGCAGGGCATCCGACGTCCACAGGATCGCCGTGAGTGCGATCGGGTTGAAGTAGCGGGGGGTCTCGAGCCCCGCAGCGGCACGATCGTGATTGCC
>JASLMQ010000215.1 GCA_030746455.1 Candidatus Latescibacterota bacterium | reverse complement strand
AAAGAGGGCCATCTATTCGGGATCAACCTGACGGGCACCCAGCTGTTCAAGACCAATCTCGAGAACGCCAACCTGAAGGAGGCACGAATCGCGGGGGCCGACCTCCTGGGTGCGAATCTGAACAACACCGACCTCGAACGCGTTCACTGGGGTTCCAAGAGCCTGGTCCGAAACGACGTGGACGCACAAAAGCTGGAAGCGGACGGCGATCAGGTAGGCTCGCGCGCCAAGTTCCTGGAGGCCGAAGAGATCTACCGTTCGATCCGAAAGGCCTACGAGGCCGCGGGGACCACCGACATCGCAGGCGACTTCTTTCACCGCGAAATGGTCGCCAAGCGCAAGCAGATGCCCCTGTACTCCTTTCCCAGGTTCTGGTCCAAGCTGGTCGACCTCCTGTGCGGCTACGGCGAGATCCCTTACCGGGTGATCAGTTCTTCATTCTCATACATCCTCTTCAACGCCCTCGTCTTCTGTCTGCTGGGCATGCAATACAGCGGTGAGACCTACGCCTTCGACCTTGAGAAGTCCTTCCTGGACAACCTGACCGTGTTCGGCTACAGCCTCTACTACAGCGTGGTCACCTTCACCACCCTTGGTTACGGGGACTTCACACCGGTGGGGTGGTCCAGGCCCTTTGCGGCTGTCGAGGCCTTCAACGGGGCCTTTATGATCGCCCTCTTCATTCTGGCATTCGTGAAGAAGATGACGCGCTAGACCACAACGCGTATGGGGCGATCCCGGAGGCACGAAAAAAGATTTGAACCGCTTCTGGATTCTCCCTATATTTACAACTGAATTCATTATCCCGTATCTTGCGACAGCTCAAGGGATATCGGCGATTCGTCCGGTGGGAGACGGTAAGCGGCGCTGGCAACGTTATCCGTCTGCTCGCCCGATGCCCTTTGGGTTGAGCGGCGCCCGTGCCGGGGACGTCCAGGCGTTCCCACTCGTGCGCGGGTGAACATCCCTGTCGGGAGCCGAGATGGCAGACGCAAGGGAAAGGCTGCAGGCAGCCATGAAGGAGGGCAAGGGCAAGATCGTTGCCGCCCCGAAGGCCCCCCCTGCGCCCGCCAAGGCCCCCGCAAAGAAGGCCCCGCCCAAGAAGGCTGCGCCCCCCAAGCCGCCGGGGCCTTCCAGGCCGGAACGGCCCTCATCCAAGAAAGCTGCGGAAGAGAAGCCAGCCAAGTCCGGAGGTCTGTTCAAAAAGAAGAAGAAGGGGAAGGGGAAGAAGGGGCAGTTCGGCAGCTGCTCCTCCACCTGCGCGACATAAGGAGGCGCAAGGCCGCCGAGACGCGTTCGGACATGATCTTCGAGTACATCGGGGACGGCATCTTCATTACGGATCAGGACGGCTTCATCGTACTTGCCAGCAGAAGCGCGGCACGGCTCGCGGGGTGCTCCCACGACGAGATCATCGGGCTGGATATCACCGGGTTCCACTCCGAGGAGGGGTTGGTCAGCTGGCAGAAGGCCACTGCCGAGACCGACGGGGAAGCCCACACCTACGAGGACGCGCTCCCTCAGACCGGCGGCGCGTCCGTTCCGGTGGAGTGGACCGTGGCGACCTTCACGGTCGCCAGCGAGACCTACTCCATCGGCGTGGCCCGGGACCTGACCGACCGCAGACAGACGGACGAGAGGCGGATGGAAGCTGAACGGCTTAAGACGCTACTCGAGATCGCCGGTGGGGCCGCCCACGAGATCAACCAGCCGTTGACGGCAATCCTCGGCTACGCCGAGATGTCGATGGATCTCCTGGAGCCCGACCATCCCACACGGGAGTACCAGGACCACGTGGCCGCTGCGGCCCTCCGAATCAACGAGATCCTGAAACGGATGCAGGCCGTCAAGGGATACCGCACTCGACCCTACGCTGACGGTCACCAGATCGTCGACTTCGAGCGATCCGCCGAAACGAAAGAGGGAGACGATTGAGGTGCCGCCCGGCACCCCGATCCTCTCCCCTTGAAGAGCCACCCAGGCCTCTGGGACCTATGGCTCGCCGCCTTCCTCTCTCCCTTCTCCGTTCTCATACAGCCGGTTGATCTGGCTCGCCGCCACGCCCGCGCCGAAGCCGTTGTCGATGTTGACGACGGTGACCCCCGGTGCGCAGCTGTTGAGCATCGCCAGAAGCGCTGCCAACCCGCCGAAGCTCGCACCGTATCCCACGCTGGTCGGCACCGCCACAACGGGCACGTCCACGAGCCCCCCCACCACGCTGGCAAGCGCGCCCTCCATCCCGGCCGCCACCACGATCACGCTCGCCTCGTGAATCATGTCGGTGTGCGCAAGAAGCCGGTGCAGGCCGGCGACGCCCACATCGTGCAGCCTCTCTACCCGGTTCCCCATGGCCTCGGCGGTAACGGCCGCCTCTTCCGCGACGGGGAGATCCGAGGTGCCCGCCGAAACGATCAGGATCGTGCCCGACAAATGTGGCGCGGTCTCCTCTCCGCAGGGAACCCGGATGGTCCGGGCCAGTCGGTTGTGCTCCGCGCGATCGAACGCTGCCACCAGGGCCTCTGCGGTTGCCTCATCGGCCCGGGTCGCCAGCAGTGGGGATCCGGCGTCCACGATGCGCCGAGAGATCTCCACCGTCTGATCCACGGTCTTGCCCTGGCAGAACACAACCTCCGGAAAGCCCTGCCGCATGGTGCGGTGATGGTCCACGCGCGCGAAACCGAGATCCTCGAACGGCAGCCTCTCCAGACGGCTCATGGCTTCGTCGATGTCCAGATCCCCATCCTTCACCGATCTCAACAGCTGTCTGATGCGTTCGGGCGTCACCCTACGCCTCCTCCGATCGAAACCGATTCGTTGGATTCCAGGAACTCCCACAGCATCGCTTCCACCCGTTCCGGGTCGTCCTCCACCATCAGACGTCGCCTCAGCGATGCGGCCCCTCGCATTCCCTTCGCATAGGCCGACAGGTGTCTGCGAAGCTCCCAGACCCCCAGGGGGATCCCCTTGGCCGCCACCGATGCCCGGAGGTGCTCCACAGCCGTCTCGATCCGCTCGGACAGCGTGGGCTCCGGAGGGATCTCGCCGCTTGTCATAAATCCCTCGATCCGCCTGAAGATCCACGGATTACCGACGGCCCACCGACCCACCATCACCATGTCGCAGCCAGTCTGCGCCATCATGTCCCGGGCCGCCTCCGGGTCCCGTACATCACCATTTCCCACTACTGGGACCGACACGGACTCCTTCACCTTTCGGATTGCGTTCCAGTCGGCCTCCCCGGAGAACCCCGCGGCGCGCGTGCGGCCGTGGACGGTTACGGCGGCGGCCCCCGCATCCTCTGAGACGCGTGCCACGTCGGGCGCGTGGGTGGGATCCGACCATCCCGTACGCATCTTCACCGTAACGGGGGTCTCAACCGAGCGGACAACGGCAGACACGATCTTGCCGAGAAGGGGCAGGTCCCTGAGCAGACCGGCGCCCGCGTTTCGCTTGACGACCTTGCGCGCCGGGCACCCGCAGTTGATATCGATCACGTCCGGGCGCCGCTCCTCAACGATGCGAGCGCCCTCGGCCATCACATCCGGCTCGGAACCGAAGATCTGCACCGATATCGGATGTTCCTCGTCCTCGAAGTCGAGATTCTTGCTCCCTCGAGGCCCGCCGCGGATCAGGCCATCCGCGCTCACCATCTCCGTCACGGCCAGGGACGC
>JASLMQ010000214.1 GCA_030746455.1 Candidatus Latescibacterota bacterium | reverse complement strand
ACGGTAAAGGGGGCCTCGATCGGTACGGCAGCGACGTTCACCACGTCGAATTCAACCCCGACACCGATGATCTGGGCGGCGTCCACCGGGCTCCGAATCGTGCGCTTGCTCAGGTTGGTGAGCGAAAGCATGTCGGACAGCTGGTCGTTGTCCAGTTCGACCGGGCTCGTCCCACATCCCGCCAGCATCAGCCCGACCGCTACCCAGATCCGCGTCCTCATATCCTCACCGCCCTACCTGAGAAGCGCCACGAGTCCCACCAGGCCCACGGCCCAGCAGTAGTACGCGAAACGGTCGAGCCTTCGGCCTCCCATCAGGTAAAACAACCACCGGATGGCGAGAACACCCGAAAGGTAGGCCACCACCGTGCCGGTCAGCAGGGGAGCCAGGGACTCCCATCCTGGCGGCTGCGCCGAGAGCTCGCCCACCTTGACCGCCGTCGCACCGAGGATCACCGGAAGCGACAGCAAGAAAGAGAACTCGGCCACCTCCCGGCCGTCGACCCCGCGCCACAGACCGGTGCTGATGGTCATGCCGGATCGCGAAACGCCCGGAAGCACCGCGAAGGCCTGGGCGATGCCGATCAGAAGCGTCTCAGGGATCCCGATACCCCTGTCTCGATCTCTGGCGAACCGGGTCGTGAACAGCACCGTCCCCGTCACGAGTAGCCACGCGCAGGCCGCGGTCGGGCTCGAGAAGGCCGATTTGACGCTATCCTTGAAGGCCAGTCCCACGACAGCCGCCGGCACCGATCCCAACGCCAGCATCCACGCCAATCGCCACGCCGTCTTCTCTCCCTTCACACACCCCACCACGAGGCTCCTGACACGCCCCCAAAGGGCGGTCACCACCGCCAGAAGCGTCCCGAAATGGACCAGCACCTCGAAGGTGATGTCGCCCGTCTCCACCCCCAGAATCGCCTGTCCCAGTACCAGGTGTCCCGAGCTGCTTATCGGCAGAAACTCGGACAACCCCTGCACCAGCCCCAGAAGCGCGGCTTCCCAGATCGTCACCCGATTCTCTCCTCGTAGGTGGTTCGCGAACGATGCCCCGTTTCCCGGCTACGAAAATAGCCCGCGATCCCTGCGGGCGCAACAGGAATGCGGGCGATATCTCGATTTCTGGTTCCACACTGCTTTCCCTGGCCTACCGCGGTCTCCACTCACCTCTCGCGCCCGCCCCACCTCCGTCGCCCGGTCCCCGATTCTGCATTTTACAATGCTTCGCCCCCAACTTCCTCTCTGTCCCCTCTCCTCCTACGTTCGCCCCACCTCCGACGCTCGTCCGTGAATTCTCAATCTTCAATGGTTTCCGCCTCTCATCGGCCTCCGTCGTGCTCTCTCTTCTCAAGTTCTCCCCGAAGCTTTCGCCTTCCTCTGCACAGCCAGGTCTTCACCGTTCCCATCGGCACCCGTAGCTCCCGCCCGATTTCGGTATAGGACCGGTCTCTCACGTACCTCAGCCACATCGCCTTCCGGTACCGACCGGGCAGGGAGCGGATTCCCCGCACGATCAGCTGTCGACGCTCCTTGCGCAGCAGCCGCTCTTCGGGATCCACGGGGTGCGAGCGCTCTCGCTCGCGCAGCTCTGTGGTCTGGACCTCCAGAGCCTCGAGAAACGCGTCCCGCCGCTCCCTCCTGGCCTGGACGTGCGTGTTACACACGTTCACGGCGATCCGGGACAGCCACGTGGACAGCGCGGCCTCGCCTCGGAAGCGGTCCAGGGCCAGAAAGGCACGAAGAAACGTCATCTGTACCAGGTCGTCCGCCTCGTCCGGGCACCGAACGCGAGTCGCGATCGTGTGATGGACCAGGCGCAGGTGTCTCGCGTAGAGGAGGCCGTAGGCCCGCTGGCTGCCCTGCAGCGCCTCCAATATAAGCCTCTGATCGTGTGGCTCCAGCATATTCGACCCCGATTGCCGTCTGCGGCGAACCGCCAGAACGCAAGAAAAAAGACGCCTGCCTATCCCCCCGCCGCATGGAGCGGAGGGCTAAGCAGGCGCCTCGTGGACTGGTGTGGCGGTCCTGCAGGGCGATGCTGCCGCCCGTTGATTGTTTTTTGGTCAGGCCAGTCGGAGTAGAATGTAAAGATTCACCACTGCGGAGTCAAGCGGAAAGACGGTTCGGCCGATCTGCCGGTGGCCTGGGCTGGGCCAGATCCCTCAGCGAAGGACTACCGGCGACATCCCTGGAATCTGCTCATCCAGCGGGAAGTAGGGCCGCTCGAGACTCCTGTATGACACGTTCCGCACCGTGGCGGGGGTGGGCCCCGGCGTATCCAGGATGTAGGCGGCCTTCGCGATCGCCCCGTAGGCCAGCCTGTAGTTCATCGGGTTCTTGGCCACCACGAACTTCGCCCGTGACGGGTCCAGCCCCATCGACCGGAACTGCTCGTCGGCCCAGTCGTAGGTACCATGGCTGGCGATCAACACACGGATCTCACCGACGGTCAGCACGGCAGAGGGCCCCATGTCGCCTTCCACCCCGTCCCAGATCCCGCCCGAGTACCGGAAGCGGCCGTCTGCCACCCTTATCACCCTCCCGGTCACCGTGATCGGTTCACCCCATTGCGGGTCCAGTTTGTGACCGATCGACAGCGTCACCTCGCCGTTCACCCCGGCCCGGTGGCAGGCCGCCGCGCCCTCCGGGTCCACCACCGGCACAAGGGCCAGATCGTCGACCTTCGCCTCCAGGAGTGCCCTGAGAGTTGCCACGCTGTCGCCTGCGGCTCCGCCGCCGCAGCAGTCCGCCGTCTCGACAAGAAGCACCGGCCCCCCATCGACGCCCAGTCCACGAGCGATCGCGTCCGCCGGTGTGTGGACCTCGGGCTCCAGATCGAACCGGCGAGCCCAGTAGGCTTCTGCGATCTGCCTCGCCGATGTTGCGGCCTTGGAAGGGTCGTTGTCGGTCACCACGATCCCGCCGCTGCCAAGGTCCGGCTGATCCAGAACCGGGTGCACCAAAAACACGCTGGTCGAGAGCACGCCGCCCCGCCCCTCGAGCGACTTCGCGAACCGCATCACCTGCGCGAAGGGGCCGTCACCCTCGGTCGATCCATGTATGCCCCCTGTGATCACCGGGACCTTACCCACGGCCATGGTCGGCCTGCAGCGACCCTCGAGCGTATCGAGTAACATACGGGCCCCGCGCTCTCCGGTCTCGAATGCGTCACGGTGGGGATAGGTCTCCCACGCGAGCAGCGCGTCGGCCCCCTGCACCATTGCGGCGGTCACGTGAGCGTGAAGGTCCAGCGTCCCCACGATCGGTACCGTGGGGCCGACGATCCCCCGCACGGCGGTAATCAGATCGCCCTCCACGTCTTCCACGTCCTCGGCCACCGCGGCCCCGTGAAGCGGCAACAGCACGCCGTCGACGGGCGCGCAGGCGCGGAGCGCATCGATCAGCTCCCCTCTAAGCTCCGCATAGCAGTCCGCCTCGATCAGGCCTCCCGGACAGGTACTGGCGTAGAGCAGGGGCACGGGCTCGGCGCCTCGTTCGGCCAGCACCCCAAGCATGCCGCCAACGACGCCCGAGTCCGTCCCCAGAATCGCGTCTCCCCGACACAGCTCGTAGCGTTCGAACCAGCCCTTGTCGATCAGGGGGCCGCCCAGCTGGTTGCACTCCGTGAGAATGCCCCCGATCGCAACACGGTGTAGGCTCATGTTCCCTCATCCAGAAGAGAAGGCAAACGACACATCGATGAGAACGTAGACGGAAAGGAGTGGAGATCACGGCAGGGAATCCCCATATTGGGCCACCGTTCCACTCCTGGACTTCGTCCGGCATCCTCTGGGCCTCGGTTCTTGGGAGATCCTCCCCTGGGCTCTTTCGTGCCTTTCGTGTATTTTGTGGTGACCCGCCCTCCGCCAAAGGAGATTGCCGTGAAGATCACCGACGTCAGAATACTGCCCCTCGCGAAGGAGGTCCCTGCCGGCGGCTGGGCGAGCATGCCCGGCGACAACATCTACACCCTCGTGGAGATCGTCACCGACGAGGGCGTGACCGGGCTCGGCAGCGTGTACACGTCGGCCCTGCTGGTGGAGGGCGCCCTCGCGCTCTTGCGACCGATGCTGATCGACGAGCTGGCCATCGAGCCGGCTCGGGTCTCGGAGAAGCTCCACCAGTCCACGTTCTGGCAGGGGCGCGGCAGCAGCGTCACCCACACGGTCTCGGGTATCGACATCGCCCTGTGGGACATCTTCGGCAAGGCGACGGGCCAGCCCGTCAGCCGTCTCCTCGGTGGTCGCTACCGGGAGACCATCAGACCCTACGCCTCCATATCCATGTCCAGGCCCGACTGGACCGATCGTCTGCCCGAAGTGCTCGATCGGGGGTTCAAGGCCGTCAAGCTTGGCTGGGGGCGGTTCGGTCGCGAGTCAGCCCGAACGGACGAAGATCTGGTCAAGACCGCACGCGACTTCCTCGGGCCGGAGATCGAGCTGATGGTCGACGCCGGCGGCTCAGGTCGGTACTGGCCGCACGGCTACAAGTGGGCCCTCGAAACCGCCCGCATGCTCCACCGGTACGACGTCGTCTGGTTCGAGGAGCCGCTGCGCCCCGACGACCTCGAAGGCTACATCCGGCTCACAGAGAACGCACTGCTTCACATCTCGAGCTGCGAGGTCTTCACGCGCCGGCAGTCCTTCCTGCCGTGGATCGAATCCGGTGCCGTCGATATCGTCCAGCCCGATGTCACCAAGGTTGGTGGTCTCACGGAAGGCCTCCGGATCGCGACCTGCGCGTACGACCGATCGATCCTCACCGTTCCCCACGGCTGGAACACCGCGGTCGGCATGGTGGCGGACCTCCACCTGATGGCCGCCGTGCCCACGGCGCGGTGGGTCGAGTACTACGTCCCGACTCCGTTCATCGAAGACCTCGTGGCCGAGCCGTTCCGCCTCGACGATGAAGGTATGCTCCAGATTCCCGACGGGCCGGGTCTAGCTGCCAAGTGGAATCCGGACGGCATCCGCAGATTGAGTGGCATGGACCTCACGCCATCCAACTAGCCTCAATCCAGAGAAGGCATCACCACAGAGTTCACCGAGAGCACAGAGAAGACCCACACCTGGACGAAGGCGGGGGGAGATCTGCGGTCCGTGGTAAGACTCGCTCTGCCTCTGGCCTACCCCGTCATCTCCACGATCCGCTTCCGGTAGTACAGGTAGTTCTCCCAGGACACATCCGGCGGCACCTGGTGATCGGCCATAGGGATGAACCCGCCCCGCTCGACCATCCCGGGGATCCGCTTCTCCAGCTCCGCGTCGATCCGCTCGGGCCCGCCTGCGATCTCTCGCTTGTCCACGCCGCCCAGGATCTGCAGCGTCGGGAAGGCCTCCCGGATCTCCTTCACATCCATCCCGGCCTGCACTTCGAAGGGATACAGCCCCGACACCCCGCCCTCCAGAAACAGGGGAATCAGCTCTCGGCAGTCCCCGTCCGTATCCACAAGCACGGTGTTCACGCCGTGGCTCCGTGCCACGTCGGTC
>JASLMQ010000213.1 GCA_030746455.1 Candidatus Latescibacterota bacterium | reverse complement strand
GCCGAAGACCACACCGCAGGGGACCTCAAGTGTCACAAGTGCGGGCAGGAGTTTGCCAGAGACCGGATGATGGGTGGCCGACCGGCGCACAAGATCATCCAGGGTAAGGTCTACACCAGGGGGATGTCTCGCAGGTAGGATGTCCTTAGGAGGCACGACATGTCGACCAACATGGATAGGGATTCCCTGACGCAATCCGTCAAGGAAGTGGCCACGCGCCACGGCGCCGCACTGGTCGGTGTTGCGCCAGTCGAGCGCTTCGATCCGATGCCGCCCGTTCACGATACTGCGCCCGGGGGCCACCATCCGAAGGACTTCCTTCCCGAGGCCAGGTCGGTCATCTCCGTCGCGCAGCCTATCCTCGATCCCGTAATGGACGCGCCTGCGGCCCTCGTGGACACCGAAATGGAGATGATCCCGGACCACGCCAAGTATCCCTTCATGGAGGTCCTATACAACCGGGTCGGACATGTCGTCCACGACTATATGCTCGAATTCATCGGACAGATGGTAGGCCAGCATCTGCTGACCCACGGCTACCAGACGATGATCTTCCCCACGACCGGGCTGCACCCTCGCGTGGACGGTCTCAGCGAGACCGAGATCTGGGAAGGCCCTCCGAGCGACAAGGCCAGGTCGTTCTCTCCGTTCAGGTACACCTACGGTCCCTTCTCTCACCGCCACGCCGCCACGAGGGCCGGCCTCGGTGAGTTCGGCTACAACAACGTCCTCCTGACCAGGGAATTCGGCCCTCGTCAGCGCCTCAACTCCATCATCACCGACGCCGAGCTGACTCCCGATCCCCTAGTCACAGAGCCCATATGTCTGCGCGACAGCTGCAACCTCTGTCTCGAGGCCTGCATTATGAGCTGTATCACGATGAGAGACGATCCCGAGGTCAGGGACTACCGGTCCGTCGATGCCGTCGATTCCGATCGCATCTTCATCGACACGCCGGCGAAGACCGATCCCACCAGGTGCAAGCGGAGGCGTGACGGAATCCCCGACTCTCCGATCCGGGGCGACTGTATCCGCGTCTGCCCCATCCCCAAGCCGCGTGAGCGCCTGCCATCCCGCCTCCGCAAGATCGTCGAACAATCGCAGAATACCGTACTGTCGCAGACCGGTTCTCCCGCCTGCCCACCGAAGCCTTCTCTGTCCACCTAAGCGGACCTGGCCGCACAGGTGGAGGCGAAGGTGGGTCTGACCTCTGACGTCTGACGAAGATTGGGTCGGCGAACACCATCCACCCATCGCAATCTCCATAGACACGTCTCGGAGGACCAGTACATGAGCGCCTCTCACTCTCACGGCGCAGGTGTCCAACTAGATTTCGCAGCCCGGACCATCCTCCAGCGCGGCCTCGTTCAGCTACTGGAGCTCAGCGAGGGGCTTCGCTTCCATCCGCTGGCCTCGGATCGCTATCCCCTGCCCCTGTCGCTTGCGGTCTACGGCGAAGTTCCCGAGCCCGACGCCGTGCGGAAGCGAGTGTCCTCGCGCATAGGTGCCGATCCCGTGGATGTACTCGAAGCCGCCCTTGTCCTGCTCGAGCTCTACGAGTGCAATCAGCCGGATGCCGGCGAATCGATCCCCGACGATGGCACCTTTCTGGGCAAGGTCTTCGGATCCAAGCGGCTCAACGGCTGGATCGCCACGATGGGTGATGGAGACTCGGCAACGGTCGAGGAGGCGGTCAAGGCACAATGGCAGTTCCGGTTCATCGCCGGCGGTCAGGGCCGGACCGGGCTCTACCCCCTGCTGAATCTCCTCGCGCGGTACGGATTCGTCTACGGCCGCATCCCGCTCGGAGACAGCCACGAGCTCTCTCACTTCATCGAGGACTTCACGCCTGGACTCCTCCTGTGCCACGGCGAGATGGACGATCTCGAGCTCGCGCTGTCCCTCGCGGCCATGAAGTTCGGGGTGCCCGCCATCGTGCCAGCCGACTATCCCTTCCCCCTGGGTCGGCACATCAAGGCCGCATCGCTTCAGGAGGCCGTGGAGGCCGTTCCCCTCTTCCCGAACATCCGGCGCCTTCTGGACTTCCCCGATGTCCCCGGGCTGCCCAAACCTTGTCAATGATCCCCGGTCTACTCGCAGAGGTCGCCGACGGCCGCCTGGTACTCCAGCTCGCCGAGGAAGCCGCCCTGGACCCTTCGCGCATCGGGGAGACCTTGATCGCCGCGATTCGCCACGAGTTCCCCCGGATCGAGAGGCTGCGGGCCGAGATCATCTTCGATCGCGAGAAGCTGACCGGCATGGTCGACCCGATCCACGCCGAGATGGCGGAGCGCATCCGCGAGATGGAGGCGACCACCGAAGACAGCGTCTCCGACTTCATCGCCTGCGTCGGGTGCTCGCCCTTCGCCCCCGACCACGTCTGCGCCATCACACCCGATCGTCCCCCCCAGTGCGGCCGATCCTACGAGATGATCAAGACGGGCGCACACTATGGCCTGGACGATATGAGCAACATCCACCACCGGGCATTGCACTCGAATATGAACTCGTTCAACGCCTGCCCGAAGCGCGAAGCCGTAGATCCTGTTGCGGGCGAGTACGCCGGCCTGAACGAAACGATGTGGCGCCTCACCGGCGGACGAGTCAAACGTGTCCAGCTTCACGCGTTGGGCGATGCGCCCCACACCGGGTGTGGCTGCTTCAAGCTCATCATGTTCCGCACGGAGTCCCCAAAGCCGGGTGTGGCAATCATGGGCCGGGGGTACAAAGGGAAGGCGCCGGACGGACGTACCTGGGAGGACCTGCACTACGCCCTTGGAGGAAAGCAGGCCCCGGGCATCGCCGGGGCCTCGCCGGGCTATCTGACCTCGCGAAAGTTCCTCGCCGCTCACTGGGGCTGGGAGTCCGTGGTCTGGGTCACCCCGGATATCGCGGAGATCATGGGAAACGAGCTTCCCTCCAGCGTCGAGGTTGGCGAGGCGCTCGAGTAATCGGCTGCGGGGATGATCCGTTGTCCTCGGGCGAAAGGAGATAGCAGCCATGGTCAGTGACGTTCAGCGCACACCGTGCGTTTACCATGTAGACTCCGAGCACCGGATCGTCCACGTCAACGACGAGTGGGACGTCTTCGCGAAGGAGAACGATGCGCCCGATCTGACCCGTGATGCGGTTCTGGGGAAGGTGCTCTGGGGCTACGTCTTCGACAGGGAGACTCGACATCTCTACAGGGTCGCCATCGAGAAGGTGCTGTCCAGGAAGGCGTCTGTCTCCTTCCCCTTCCGATGCGACGCGCCTCACATACGGCGTCACATGCGGATGGAGGTGAACCCTCTCGAAGGAGATCGATGCCAGTTCACCTCGACCATCGTCCGGGAGGAACCCCGCGAACGGGTGGATCTTTTGGGGGTTGACGAGACACGCACCCAGGAGAGCCTTCGGATGTGCAGCTGGTGCAAGAAGCTCGACGCCGACGAAGCGGGCTGGCTGGAGGTCGAGCGCGGAATCGAGGAACTGGACCTGTTCCGATCAGCCACGCTTCCCTCCATTACCCACACCATCTGTCCCCTCTGCTTCAAGGAGGCCATGGCTCAGATCCGGAGATGATTGGCTTTCAACGTAGCGCGTCCATCGCTGGCATGGCCTAGATAGGAGAACCGTGAAATGTGGATAAGATTCGCAGGCGCTGGCGCTGTGGCCCTCGCTTCCCTGGCGTTGGTCGCTTTGGTGATCGGACACCTCCTTTCGTCCCGCGGCGGCGCCCTGACACCGTTGATCCTCGTTGCTGGGGCAGTTTGCTTGCTGTTTGCGTCGCGCGCCTGCGCGCAGGTGCAATCTCCCAACGGGTCGGAGCCGAAGGCTCTGACCGGATCCTGGGAGCAAGTCACTGAGGAGGCGGCATTCTCCCCGCGAGACACGGCCGAAGACGTCGTCTTCGGGGGCAAGATGTGGATCAGCAATGGCTACTACCACGGCGGCGTCCTCACCCGCGATCTGTGGCACTCGACAGACGGCGTGACGTGGACTCGCGTCAGCGAGGCCACCCCCTATGACGGCTATAGCGAGATGGTCGCCTATCAGGGCAAGATGTGGGCCGTCAAGGGCAGCGTGTGGCAGTCTGATGACGGCCTCACCTGGACCCGGTTGCTCGAGGAGACGCCCTTTGGCGCACGGGGATATGGCGAGTTGGTGGTCTTCAAGGACAGGATGTGGCAGCTGGGGAGCGGCAACGATGTGTGGCATTCATCGGATGGCGTGAACTGGACGGCCGCCACGACCACCGCGCCCTTCGGCGGACGATCCGCCTCCGCCGTGGTCGTCTACAAGAACAAGCTGTGGCTAATGGGCGGTCGCATCACAGAGGCCAATGATCCGCCTGAGAAGGGCTATCCTGAGTACACCACCCTCAACGACGTCTGGTGTTCCGAGGACGGCGCCACGTGGACGCGCGTACTCGAACACGCGCCCTGGGTCACCAGGATGTGGTTCATCTCGGAGGTCTACGCCGGGAAGATGTGGATCGTGGGCGGCTACTCCAATGCGGACGCCAAAAACCTGGGCGACGTCTGGTACTCGGAAGACGGCGTGACCTGGCACGAGTTCGTCTCCGATCCGGTCTTCTTGCCACGCCACGAGCCCACACTCTACGTGTACGACGGTAGCCTCTGGGTGGTGGCCGGAAACACCTGGCCCGTTGTCAACGACGCGTGGCGGCTGACGCTCCCGGTGTCGGAGTAGGAAGAGGCACTCGCGGGTCTCACCTGAGTGATCGGCAGATTGGGTAGATAAGAAAGGGAAGACAATGGAATCGCTGAAGGCCGGCAGGGAGTTCCTTCGCGCGGATATCTGGGAGGATTGGAGGAACCTGGAGACGGACCAGAAGAATCGGGTCCAGAGGCCGCCGCCAGAGCAGCCCTGGCCCGATGGGGCCACATTGATCGACCTGGTATCGCCCGAAGACCTGACGGTGGGAACGATGCCCCTCATCCAGGCCATAGGGCGGCGGAAAAGCCGAAGGCGATACACGTCCGACCCTCTGACCCTCGAAGAGCTCTCGTTCCTGCTCTGGTCCACGCAGGGCGTCCAAGAGACAACGCCCGATGGATCGAGCCTCTACCGCACCGTTCCCTCGGCCGGCGCAAGGCACCCCTTCGAGACCTACCTGCTAGCCCAGCGCGTGACCGGCCTCGAGTTCGGCCTATACAGGTATCTGTCGCTGAACCACGAGCTTTGCTTCCTCCGTCGTGATCCTGATCTAGTCGATAGGATCCACAAGGCTTGCTTCGACCAGTATGTCTCCGATAGCGCCGTCGTCCTCATCTGGACAGCCATCCCCTACCGAATGGAGTGGCGCTACGGCACCATATCCCCCAAGCTCATCGCCCTGGACGCGGGACACGTCTGCCAGAACCTCTACCTTGCGTGCGAGTCCATCGGTGCGGGAACCTGCGCCATCGGGGCCTACGACCAGAAGAGAATGGACGCCGCGATCGATGTGGACGGGCAGGAGGAGTTCACCGTCTACCTCGCGCCGGTGGGCAGAATCGGTGACACAGCGGAGCGCTGACATGCCTAGCGAACCGACGATTGACGAACCGGCGCGAAGCTTGCCGGTGACCGGAGCCTGCGATGTCGTTGTGGCCGGCGGCGGGATCGCGGGAGTCGCCGCGGCGGTGGCAGCCGCGCGGTGCGGCGTCTCCGTTTGCCTCATCGACAAGGCATGCGCCCTCGGAGGCCTCGCCACCCTTGGCAACGTCGTGGTCTGGCTGCCGCTGTGCGACGGCCGGGGGCGGCAGGTCGTCGGCGGGTTGGCCGAGGAAATGCTCAAGCTCTCGGTCGAAGACCTAGCTCGAGACGACCCCGCGGCTCGGTTCAAGGGAATTCCGGCCTGCTGGCTGCCCGGAGGGGACCTGGAGGAACGCAGATCCGTTCGCTACCGAGTGGACTTCAACCCCTCGTCCTACCTGCTCGCGCTGGAGAAGCTCGTGACCGACGCGGGGGTGACGGTGTCCTACGACACCAGGCTGTGCGCCCTTAATCGAGACGGCCACCGCATCTCCCATGTCATCGTCGAGAACAAGAGCGGCCGGAGCGCCCTCGCGTGCCGGACCCTTATAGACGCCACCGGCGACGCCGACGTGTGCTACCTGGCTGGCGAAGAGACCGAGTCCCTGGACACCAACGTCCTCTGCGGATGGTTCTACCGCCTGCACGACGACGGCCTCCATCTCGATCAGCTGTCGAACCGCTACAGCCCTTACGCATTGGCCGAAGGAGCATCCGGCCCCCTCTTCCGCGGCGACGATGCACAGCAGGTGACGGCCCACCTCCTGGAGACGCGGACGCTGATCCGAGAGAAGCTCGACCGACTGCGTGCGGAGGCCCCCGACGACAACATTCAGATTCTGACGCCCCCCACGATCGCGTGCTTCCGAATGACGCGACGCCTGGTGGGGTCGTTCTCCCTGGGCGAGCGCCACATGCACCGCTGGTTCGACGACGCCGTGGGCCTCACCGGCGACTGGCGCAAGCGTGGGCCGGTTTATGCGCTCCCTTACCGGTCTCTATGCGGGGTCCACACCCGCAACCTGCTCTCCGCCGGCCGCTGCTTCTCCGCCGACACCACCGTGTGGGATGCCACGCGCGCCATACCCACCTGCGCCGCAACCGGAGAGGCAGTTGGGGCCGCCGCCGCGCTGGCCGTCAAGCACTCCCGCGCCGACACCCACGACCTATCGGTTCCCGACCTGCAGCGGCACCTCCGCGAGCAGGGGGTGATTCTGGATCCGAGGCACGTCGAGCCTCTACCGGAAGACCTCGACACCCCCTGATCGCCGACAGGAACATGCCCGGGCCCAATGCCGAGGGCCGCACAACCCAAAACGCCGAGATCGTAAGATCTCGGCGTTGTCGTTTTCGCTGCGGCTCGATGCGTTCGTCTTTGCAGCCGCGGCCTACCTTGCCCGAGGCAGGGCTCGGGCGCTACCTGAAAGCGCGCCTGGCTGCGCGCCGGGTCCGGCCAAATCTCGGGGCCTCCTCGGAAGGCTGCTTGGGTCTCACAGGCGCCCGACCGCGCAGCTTGGCAATGGTTGCCGAGTGATAGGGATGGTCTTCGAGCGCCGGCATCCGGCACTGCGTAATGGACTCGATGCCCCTGAGGAGTGCCACCTCCTCTGCCCCACAGAAGGACAGGGCGACTCCCGCAGCCCCGGCACGGGCGGTCCGGCCGATGCGATGTACGTAGCTCCCCGGGTCCTCAGGGAGTTCATAGTTGATGACGTGCGATATGCCATACACGTCGATCCCGCGGGCCACGACATCGGTACCGACTAGAACCTTGATTGATCCGCGGTGGAACGCCCTGAGGGCGCGCTCTCGCGCGGTTTGTGTCTTGCTGGAATGAATGGCATCGGCGGAGATGCCACTCTTCGATAGCAGGCGAGTGATGTGGTTCGCACGGTGCTTGGTGCGAGTGAACACGAGCGCCCTCTCGACATCGTCGCCCTTCAGTATGCCCGTCAAGAGCTCCCGTTTGTCCCCCTGGCGTACGAAGAGGACCTTCTGATCGATACTCGCCGCCACTGTTGCGGGTGGGGTGGCCGCCACGTACTTGGGCTCACGAAGCATGTCGGATGCCAGCTCCGCGATCTCCCAGGACAGTGTAGCCGAGAAGAAAAGCGTCTGCCGATCCCGCGGAAGCGTGTTTACGATCCGGCGGACATCCTGCACAAACCCCATATCCAGCATCCGGTCCGCTTCGTCGAGCACCAGGATCTCTGCCTTGTCGAGACGAAGAAGCTTCTGCCTGTACAAATCCAGCAGTCGCCCTGGGGTCGCCACGACGATGTCGGGCTTCTTTCGAAGCGCCTTGATCTGAGGGGGAAAGGGGACACCACCGAGGATAACGGCCGTGCGGAGAGACAGGTGTCGCCCATAGCTTCGGA
>JASLMQ010000212.1 GCA_030746455.1 Candidatus Latescibacterota bacterium | reverse complement strand
CGTCCGGGCGGCCATGCAGGGCTCCACGATGGTCACGAGCACCGTGGAGGGATACTCCAGGCCGGACACACATGAGATCTTCATGCCCCAGGGACTTGACGATGCGTGATTTCAGCCTCAAACCCATCGAGGACTTGCTATGAACCTGCCCGAGACCTTCTTTCATCCCAGCTTCGAGGCTCGCACCCAGCAGCGTGGCCCGATCGTTTCGTCGCTCCTGGCCCATCTCGACGAGATCTGCCGGGCACACCTGGAACCGGGACACGCCGATTACATCGATTACAGGGAAAGAGAGGCCGAGTGGTGGACCCGCCGCCAGGGAGGACGGGTGCTTCCCGCAGCGGTCGAGCATCTCGCGGTGGGCGGCATCCTGCTGGACCCCAGGTACACGGTGGCCGCCAAGGAGATCGTGCAGACCCTCGTCGAGCACCGGATCGTCGAGAACGCAGGAGGCACCAACTACGGACGTCCGTACCGAACCTGGCGCGACAATCCGCTCGACGCCGGGGTCTGCTCCGCCGAGCTCGCGCTTGACCTGGACCTTCTCCGTCCCAGTCTCACCCGCGACGAGGCCCAGCAGTTCGGCACCTACGTGCTCCCCTTTGTCGACTACCTCCTGGATGATCCCCCGGATCCCAAAGGGGAGAAACCGGAGCACAACATCGCGTGCATCGGGATGTTCGGACTGGGCACGCTCGCACTGGTTCTGAGCCGTCTCGGCATACTGGATGACGCCAGCCGCGATCGCGCGCTGGAACTGGCGAAATGGCGCGGACGCCTCTTCCTGGAGAAGGGACACGACGGTGAGGGCGCGTTCTACGAGGGCCCGGCGTACGGGAGCGCCACGCTGCACCACCTGGCCCCCCTGGCCTATGCCCTCGCACGATGCGACGATCGGGAGCTGGCCGAACACCCGGGCTGGGGCCTCTTCACGGAGGGCCTGGCCCACGAGATGATCCCGGCAACGGGTCGTCTGAATACAATCAACGACTGCAACGACCGGCTCAACGTCTCCTGGCTGACCTTTGTCGCTGCTGAACAGCGCAACGGCCTGGCCCAATGGGTCTGGCAGCAGGTGGACCGCGCCTCTTCCGAGGGCTCCACGCCACAGTCTGATCAAGAACCGTGGAGCGGGGCCGTCACGCGTTATCTCCTCTACTACGATCCCGATCTCGCCCCCACGCCCCCGGAAGAAGCAGGCCTCCCCGGGGCGAAGCGATTCCACAACCGCGGCCTGGTGGACATTCGCTCCGGGTACGCGCGTGACGATGCGTTTCTGTCCTTCATCTGCGACATCTCCACCGCCGGAGGGCACCGGCAGGCAGACCGCAATCACTTCTCCTTCCACGCCCTTGGCGAGGCCTTCGCGATCGATTCCGGCTACGGTCTCGAGCGATTGCCCGATACTACGGAGGTCTTGCGTCTTGGCGCGCTCGGCGAAGCACACAATCTTCCGCTTGTCCACGGAGAGATGCAGCGTCGCGGGAAGGTGACCTCGGACGGGATCCGGCGTGCCGAGTTGGAGGCGCCGCTTCCCTACATCGAATCAGAGGCGGGAGAGAGCTATCCTTCGGCCGAGCGATTCACACGCCGCGTCGTCTGCCTCCCCGATGACGACGGCTCCCCGTCCTGCCTGCTCATTGCCGATCGGATGGCCTTCGATCCTGGCGTGTCCGAGCGTCTGATGTTGTCCTGGCTTCTCCATACGCATGGGGACAACGATACGGAGCTCGAGCGTGACCGGTTCACACTCATCGGCGCCCGACAGGGCAACCGATGCGAAGTCCAGATCGTGACCCCGTGGCCGGGACGCTGGCGGCAGGAGGCCTTTCTCGACCATCCGCGGCTTCGCTACGACTGGTTCTGGAATCCCCTCCTCTGCCTGGTCGTCGTCGCGCCCTATCGGAAAGACGATTCACCTCCGGAGATCAAGACGGAAGGCTCAGCGGCTGGCTGCGGTCTGTCCATTGCAGTCGGCGCACGCACATACACCGCTCTGAGCGCAGCTCCGGACCAGACCTTGGCGTTCGAGGGCGCCGAAACCGACGCGGAGCTCGCGGTTGCCGTCCACAGGGAAGGACGTACCGAAGGCCATCTACTGTCGGCCGGCACGCGGCTGTCCGCGGGAGGTGTGGATCTGGTCAACAGCCCAGACGTTGCCGAATTCGTCTCCGATATCCAGTAGGTGGACCTACAATGAAGTGCTGATCTCTATCTGTTCCTCACACCCTCGCACGGGAGCGAAAGATGAAAGCAGGCGTCTGCAGCTACTGCTTCAACACGGCCATCAGGGACGACAAGATGACCCTGATGGATGCCATCGGCATCGTTGGGAGGGAGACCGAGGCGGAGTGCATCGAACCCTACTCCCCCTACTGGGACCCCGATCGCGACGTTCTGATCCAGGCCCGTGAGGCACGGGACCTGCTCGAGGAGGTCGGGCTGAAGGCATCGTGCCATGCCCTGGCCACCGACTTCGCCGTATACGACGAGGCCGCGTATCAGGCCTGCATCGAGTGGTGCGGACAGATGATGGAGGTCACGCGCATACTGGGAGCCGACAACTTCAGGGTCGATCCACGCACCTCGCCCGGCCCGGGGCAGGCCCGCGACGACATCGATCCGGAGGACGCGCTGGAGCGGGTCGCCAGGGGGATGCAGGCCGTCGCCGATGCCGCGGCCAAGGTGGATCTTAAGGTCGGCGTCGAGAACCACGGTCTGCTTCTCGGCCGCACGGCCCAGACCGTTCGCATCATCGAGCTGGTCGACCGTCCGAACTTCGGATCGAACCTGGACTTTACCAACTTCAGGACGGTCTTCGGTGAAGACCACATCGAGGCCGCGAGGCTGCTTGCGAAGCACGTCGTGCACGTCCACGCCAAGGACTTCCACATCAGCAGCGAGGCCCAGGAGGGCGAGGAGTGGCGCGAGATCGCTTCGGGCGAGTATGTCAAGCGTGCGGTGGGTGGAGAGGGCAACTCCGGATGGCCCGAAATATTCGGCATTCTGAGGGATGCCGGGTTCCAGGGAACCATCTCCCTTGAGATTTCCGATCCGAACGATATCACGGGCAGCGTCGCCAGGGGAGTGGCCAACATCAAGCGCCTAATTGCCGAGGTGAAGGGTTGATTGTTTGATGTGTGCGCGAAAGAGAGATCCGTGTTGCTGAGTGATCCCGACTCCGAGCCATCCGCGAGGAGGAGGGATTGTATCGAAGCACCGGCCTGGAGTATGGCAGCGTCCAACGGCTCCTTCGGCTTTGGGATTCCTGATCTTTGCACCTCGATACACCCTCCTTCGCGCCTACGGCGCTACGGAGGGCGCTCGGCGT
>JASLMQ010000211.1 GCA_030746455.1 Candidatus Latescibacterota bacterium | reverse complement strand
GAAGGATGTGACCTCCTCGGCCACATCGGCATCGCGGATGAGCGATTCGGAGGCCTGCATATTCTCCACGGCGACGTTGTTGTTGGCGATCGTGTGCGCCAACCGATTCTGCTGCGCGCCAAGGTCGCCGCGGGTGTTGGCGATCGTGTCTATCGCGAGGTCCAGGGCCGAAATGGCCGATCGGGAGCCCACCAGGGTGCTCAGCGACAGGCTGTTGAGGCTCAAGGCCGCCCCGCTGGCGCTCAGGTCGTCTATCGTCAGCTCAATCCGATCGGTGGCCTGGGCATCGGCGCCGACCTGTATGCTTCCCCCCGTTCCCCCGGCGATCACGAGTGCAAGCCCGTCCAGCTCCCCGTCACGGTAGCCATCGCTGGCCGGTGAGGATGAGCCGGCCGCTCGCTGGCCGGAGAGGGTAAGGGTGATGCCGAGACGATCGAAGTTGGCGATGACAGCGGCACCCGTGGCCACAACCCCGCCCACGGCGTCGTTGTCCAGGGCGGTCCCGACGTCGATGGTCTGAGTGGCTACCCCGTTCCCCAGGGTGATCTCGTTGTCCCCGGCCGTATCGATGAAGACGTAATTGCCTGATCCAGCGGCACTTAGGTTGGCATCGATCACGCCGGTGGTGGGAGACGCGAGGGCCGTCGAGACGGCCACATCCTGGCTCAGCGTGTTCCCGAAGCCCCTGAGGAGGGTGTTGTCGTTGTAGGTGGTCGCGTTGGCAATCCGGTCGATCTCCGACATCAGCTGGACGAATTCCGCATTGATTGCTTCCCGGTTGTTGTCGTTCACCGTCGAAGACGCGGACTGGACCGCCAGCTCGCGCATCCTGATGAGGATAGCGCTCACCTCGTTAAGGGCTCCCTCTGCCGTCTGGATGAGATTCGATCCGTGCTCGGCGTTGCGGGTACCCTGAATGAGACCCCCAATCTCTGCTCGGAATCCCTCCGACACCGACAGGCCCGAGGGATCGTCCGCGCCCCGGTTGATCCGGAGCCCTGACGATAACCGCTCCAGGCTTGTGGAGAGGTCCCGGCCGTTCAAACCCATATGCCTCCGGGTATTGATGGCCATGATGTTGTGGTTCACAATCAACGCTGACATGCCATTCCTCCTTGATTGGCTCTTCCGGTTCCCCTTCTCTCTGGTTTCACCTGTGCGCACGAGCGCATATCTAATACCACTTTGTATACTTTAATATCGGTTGAGGCGCCGTCCACTTGAGCAGATTCTTCACAGCAGCCCGTTGCGTGGCGACTGTATATATGGAAGAGGGGTTACGCGACCGCCGATCGGATGCGGACCACGCACGCGCCGAGATTCGGTCCCGTTCGGGGGCCACAACAACGAAGGGGGACCCGGTTTCCCAGGCCCCCTTTAAGATTCCGCCCACGGCAAGGATGCGCTAGCGGCTGCTCTCCGCGATCTCTCCTACGATCTTCTGAAGGAACTCCAGTGAGCGCGCCGCCCGGCTGTCGGCCTCCTCAGCGCTGATCGTGGACTTCGGGTCGGTGCCGTCGAAGCGCTCGACCACAAGTGGACCTGCGAACTGGCTCCGTCTCATATGGCGGAAGATACGGCGGAAATTCACGTCGCCCCCGCCCGGTATCGGGAAGTTGGCCTCGCCGCGGGTGCCCTTGTGGTCTTTGATGCACATCGCCTTGAGGTAGGGAAGAACGTGAAGGATATCCACCTCAGGAGACAATCCCTCGTAGAAATGCACGTTGCCTGGATCGTAGCACGCCTGGACCCACTGGGACCCGATCTTGTTCAGAGTGGTCCGCAATAGGGGCCCGTGCGCCGTGTTGCCCGTGTGTGGCTTCAGCAGAACCGTGATGCCGTGCTCCCCGGCGTAGGGCAGGATCTGCGACATCCTCGCGAGGAACTGTGCCTCCGCGTTGGCCGCATCCTCTTCCGAAACGCTCCCGTCCATGCCCGTCCACGTCCCCGCGGTGAGGACGAAGGGAATATCGAGCAGAGCGGCCTGATCGATCCGCGTTCTGAAGTCCTCCAGGCCGGAGTCTCCCTGCCAGCCTGCAAACAAGACCAGGGGAACCAGGCCGATGGCGTCAAGCTTCACCTTGACTTCCTGAGCCGCACCCCTCCCCTCCGCCACAGAGGGCATATCCACGCCCTCGTGCTTGGTCCCCAGCCCCACGAACTCGTAGCCCGCGGACTTGATGCCCTCCAGCGCACGGTCGAGCGGAAACTCCGACCACGGCAGAGTGAAACAGCCGATCTGCCAGTCCATACGCGCCTCTCATGCTTGGGTGAGGGGGATTTTCCACTAGTATACTTTCCTGTCAGGCAATTGTCAAGGAGAACGCCCGATGGGACAAGCCCACAATTTCTGGTCATTCCCGCTCAAGATTCGGTCAAGCGATGCCGATAGTCACCGTAGACCGGGGAACCATACACGCCGATCGTCGGCCGACGGGACGACGCGATCACGGGCAGATCGCTGAAGTCCGTGGGCAGCTCTGGACCCTCCGACACGGTCCGGAGAACCGGCCGACGGCCGAGATGATGCAACGGGGAAACGAGAACACCGACCAATCAGAGGTACCCATGCCACTCCGAATCAACACCAACATCCCTGCCGTCAATGCGCAGCGGATCCTGAACATCACTGGCAAGGATCTGAATTCGCGCATCGAACGCCTGTCTTCGGGGCTGAAGGTGAACCGCGCGGCCGATGATGCGGCGGGCCTGAGCATTTCCGAGGGCCTGCGCGCAGAAATGAGCGGATTCACCCAGGGAATGAGGAACTCCGAACAGGCGGTAAACCTGATTCAGACCGCCGAGGGCGCGCTCAATGAGGTCAACTCGATCTTGCTCAGAATGCGCGAGCTGGCTATCCAATCGGCGTCCTCAACGGTCAACGATACGAATCGCGAGTCGCTGAACGCAGAACTCGCACAGCTGGTGAGCGAGATCGACCGGGTTGCCCAGGTCACGTCCTACAACGGATCTAACCTCCTGAGCGGCTTCGGAAACGTGGTCAGCAATGACGCCGCGGTTTCCACCGCCCTGGCATCTCCGACGACGGGCGTGGTCGGGGTGCAGATCTCCGGAGCAGCCGCCGGCGCCTACAGCCTGATCGACGGAACGGGCGATGGCGAGGTCACGCTGGGAAATGGCATCGCCACGCAGACGATCAACATCAGGCCTTCTCTCGATTTCGATGCGGTTGGGGGCGTGGTCGCCTCGGGCAGCGCCATCATTGCCAGCTTCGACCGGCTGGGTGTGCAGCTCACACTGGGGGGACAGCGGGCGGCGCAGGGCATCGACCCGGCAACCGACGGCTACCGCGATGGCGACCTGGACGGCACCAGCCTCGTCATCGAATCGGGCACCGGCGGTACCTTCCAGGTCGGCCCCGATGACGGGTCGGTCCATAGGCTGGAGCTCAACATCAACGATCTAAGCGCCTCCGGAGCCACACTGAACCTCGGAAGCGCGTCCATCGCGACCCTGGCCTCGGCTCAGGGCGTGATCTCGTCGATCGATCTGGCCATCGAGAATGTGACGAGCGCGCGCGGGGATCTCGGGGCGATGCAGAATCGCCTGTCATTCGGTATCCGGGCCACGGGTGTGATGCTGGAGAACGATCAGTCGACCGAGGCCTCGATCCGCGATGCCGACATCGCCGAGGAGATATCGGCCTTCTCCAGGGCACAGATCCTCCAGCAATCCGGGCTGGCGTTGTTCGCCCAGGCCAACATCGCGGCCGCCTCGGCGCTCTCGCTCCTGTAGGCGACTCAGAACCTCGCAGTTTGGTGGAGATGGTAGGGGGTCAGGGACGATACACACGCCGCCATCCGAGCCGTACGCCACAAAGCCCCAGGGAAGGGGCTTTCTTCTTGCTTTGCCTCCTGGTGCAGCGGTATCGTAGGGAAGAAAGACGCCGGGCACGGTCTGGATCCCAAGCCGAACGACATCGGCCATACTCAGCTCAGGAGGGGCACGACGATGGTACAGCACATCGGGGTCAAGTTCGGAACGACGGACGAGGAGTTGCGCCAGCAGATCCTGAAGCTCTGCGAGGTGAATCGGTGGGATAGTCACTATGTTGAAATAGGTTGAGCCTCAGCTTGCGAGAGAATACCTTGCCATTGTCCGCAGCAAATACTCTCACAAGGAGGCTCGTGATGGCAAGGTACACGGTAACCGCGTGGAAGGGCAAGCATCTTTTCGTGGGCATCGATATGCATCGTGGATTTTGGCATGTGACGGTTCTGAATGAGGATGGGCTAAAGCTGTTCGCGAACCGCATATCAAGCGATTGTGGTGCAATCTCGCAGTTGCTGAGCCGGTATGGTGAAGCCGAACAGATCTCAGCCGTGTATGAGGCCGGCTACTTTGGATTCTGGTTGCATGATTTCCTGCAAGGTATGGGTGTGGATGCCAGAGTGACTCCGCCCAGCTTGGTCCCAAGCCAGGCTGGGAACCGGATCAAGACAGATCCGAAGGATAGCCTTAAGCTGGCCAGTTTGCTCAAGAGCGGCGACCTGACCTCGGTGTATGTGCCAAGTCCTGAAGAGAGGGCCCACCGTCAGGTCAGCCGTCGACGTCGCCAGTTCATCCAAGACAGGGTTCGAGTCCAACAGCGGATCAAAGCCGAGTTGCGGTTCACCGGTCTGGAAATACCAAGGGAATCGAACGGCAGATGGAGCCACGTGTATGTTGACAACTTGCGAGCTCTGCGGTTCCCGGATCCATATCAGCAGGCCAGCTTTGAGAACTTGCTGGACCATTACGACCAGACCTCTGAACTGGTGAGTCGACAGACGGACCTGCTCAAGAAGCTCGCCAGAAGCGAGCAGTATCAGGATCGAGTGGAGATCCTCGAGTCCATCCCAGGTATCGGGTGGCTCTCTGCAATGGAAATCCTTCTGGAGTTACAGGATATCTCCCGGTTTCAAAGAGCCGATGCTATCGCCGCATATGTGGGCCTGACCCCCGGGCAGTATTCCTCTGGCGACAAGGTCCGCGTTGGGCGCATCACGCGTCAGGGGAAGCCCATGGTTCGGGCGTTGCTGATCCAGGCCTCGTGGAGGTTGATCCAGAAGGACCCCGTGATGCAGGAGAAGTATGACCGGATCAAAGTGCGTGCTGGAGGCAAGCGAGCGATTGTGGCGGTCGCCAGAACCTTGGCGAAGCGAATGCGCAGGATCTTGCTCGACGCCAAACCGTATCAGCTGGACCTCAGAGTAGCCTGAGCGCTGCACGCACCCCAGTTCGATGCTTCTGGACCCACTTCTGTGATCGCGGAGCTTGGGGGACGGCGACCCGGTTTCTGTAGGTATTCACAACCACGTGGAAAAGTATGCGCGCCCCCAGGCCATTCTAACCGCTCCGGATCAGTGGAATGTTAGCGCCCAACACCGGCGACTACGAATAGTAGATTGGTAGGGTTACCAAGGCATCTGGGGCCAACCGTTCGCAGTTTGTCCTTGACTTTCAACATAGTAGAAACCGGG
>JASLMQ010000210.1 GCA_030746455.1 Candidatus Latescibacterota bacterium | reverse complement strand
TTCAATATTATGAGGCAGATTTGCC
This sequence comes from Candidatus Latescibacterota bacterium, assembly GCA_030746455.1. The sequence goes on along the minus strand of JASLMQ010000210.1, from coordinate 4,693 downwards.
GAGGGCGTCCGCGCGGCTCGGTTCGACCGGACCGCCTGTGGAGGGGGATCTCGGGGGACCTATGTCAGAGGCTGAGCGCAAGGATAGGCGGGTCACGAATGTGACCATTTTTGGGCGGGAATACCCGCTGGCCAGCGATGAATCGCCTGAATACACGCTCCGCGTGGCCGATTACGTGGACCGGAAGATGTCGGAGATCGCCTCGGCGCAGAACCTGGGCGATCCGACCAAGGTCGCGATCATGACTGCCCTGGACATCGCGGATCAGCTGCTGCAACGAAAAGAAGGGCGGGAGACCGACCGGGCCAGGGCGGAAGACGCCCTCAGGAAGCTGAGCCGGTACCTGGACGGGGCAAGCGGAGGCGGGGATGAGCAAACGCCGGGCTGAGCCGGGAAGGGAGCCGTCGTCCGGCGGAGGGCCGGCAGAAGACGTGGGACCGATGCAGCGGATTGCCGCGCGGATGAAGTCGTGGGTCCTCATGTTCGCCGCCGGCATCGGGGTGCTCGGGATCGCGTCGGCCTTCCTTCAGTTCTGGCTCCTCGCCTCGACCCTGATCTCTATCGTCTTCGTCTCCCTCACCCTCTACTGGTTCCTGAAATACTGGCCAGAGGACGGGGATCGGCCGACAGCGTTGGTGCCCGCCGAGGAGGAAGGGGAGACCCCGAGAAGGGCCCTCGTGCCCGTCGTTAGGCCCAATGCACCGGCCCGGACCCGCTTCATGGTGGCGCTGCGAGAGGTCGTTCGGAGGCAGGAGGACTTCCGGCTGAGCCCTCAGGGGGCCGAGCGGTTCGCCAAGACCATCCGGTACATCCTCCAGTCCACTTCAGACCATCCCGAACCTAGAAGGCGCAGGACAGGCGGTACTTGAAGATGGTTAGCAGGATCCAGTAGCCTGCCCGAAGTGTTCCCATCATGGTGCCGGTGATCTTGGATTCGCCCACGCGGCGGCGATAGCTCACCGGAACTTCGAGCACCCTCAGGTGTTGCCTGGCGGCCTTGACCTGCATCTCGACGGTCCATCCGAAGGTCTCATCCTGCATGTTCATGTCCTGCAGGATCGAGTGGTCGATCGCCCGGAAGGGCCCCAGGTCGGTGTAGCGTGCGTGGTACAGGATCCGGATGAGTCCGGTGGCCAACCAGTTACCGAACCTGGCCTGAGGCAGCAGGGCACCCCTTTCCCTTCGGCCCGTTGTGCGCGAGCCGATGACGAAGTCGGCCCGACCATCCAGTAATGGTTCCACCAGCGACCCCATTTCCTCCGGGTGGTCGCTGTGGTCCGCGTCGAGGAACACGACGATACCCGGCCTGTCGAGAGCGGCGATTCCCGCCAGGCAGGCTCGGCCGTAGCCTCGCCTGGCCTCGGTGACAACCCGGGCTCCCATCCGTGCGGCCCGTTCGGCCGTTCGATCGGTGGAGCCGTTATCGACCACGACGACCTCGTCGACGAGGCCCGGAGGGATGGCTCCGAGCACCGCGGAGATGCCCTGTTCTTCGTTGTATGCCGGGATTACGACGGACACGCGGGAAGACAAGGCTCTTGATCTCCTGTCGGTTGAACGGCGGTTGATGGGGCGAAGACGGGACCGCGAAGTGTTGCAGGAGGTCCCGCAGAGGGATCGGCTGCAGAACATACGGGATCCGACGCGGGTAGGGTAGCGGATTCCGAAGCCGCGGAGAACAGGACCGGGCAATATGACCGAGTCGGACGGGGCCGCGAGGCGGCTGGCGAAGCTCGAGAGGCTTCTGGAGGTCAACAGGGAACTGGTCCTGGAGCTGGACCTCGATCGGCTGCTCGAGCTGGTTGTCGAACGGTCCACGGAGGTGATGGACGCAGATCGGGGCAGCCTCTACGTCGTGGATTCGGAACGCGGTGAGATCTGGACCCGCGTGGCCCAGGGCGTGGGCGAGATCCGACTTTCCGTGGGAAGAGGCGTCGCCGGCAAGGTCGCCCAGACCGGCGAGAGCATCCGGGCGGCGGATGCCTACCAGGTGCCCGAGTTCGATGCGACCTGGGACCGCAAGCACGGCTACCTGACGCGTTCTCTGCTGTGTGTCCCCCTCCGAGGGAGAGAGGGTCACGTAATCGGTGTGTTCGAGGTACTGAACAAGCAGCAGGGGAATTTCGACGCCGAGGACGAGGACCTGCTGGTGGCCCTGGGGGCCGGAGTTGCGGTTGCGCTGGAGAATGCGGTGCTCGTCGACGAGCTGAGGCGGGCCAACGACAAGGTCAGCCTGGCCTACGAGCAGCTCCTGGAGTCCGAGAAGCTCTCGATGCTGGGGCTCCTGGCCGGGGCCGTTGCCCATGACATCAAGAACCCCCTGGCCGTGGTGCTCAGCTGCGCCGAGATGGTGAAGGTGAGGCTTCCGAACAAGGCGTCCGCCATGCAGTCGGCGACGATGATCGCCGAGCAGGTGGAACGCATCTCCGCGCTCGTGGAAAGCATACAGAACTACGCCCGGCACGAGGCCGATCAGGCGTCGGAGGTCGACCTTGTGGGCGTTCTACGGGAATCTCTGGTCCTGACCGGCCGGCTGATCAGGGAGGCCGGTGTGGAGGTCGAGTGGCGGCTGGCGCCCGATCTGCCCCCGGCTTGGGGAAACGCCAGCCGACTCGAGCAGGTGTTCGTCAACCTGGTGCAGAACGCGGCCCAGGCGATGGCAGACGGGGGCCAACTCACGATTGAGGCGAGGCCGGAAGGGGACGACTGGCTGGAAGTGAGGGTAAGCGATACGGGTGGCGGGGTACCCGTGGGCCAAGCCGACCGGATCTTCGAGGCGCTCTTCACGACCAAGTCGAAGGGGGAGGGGACCGGGCTGGGGCTCGCCATCTGCAAGCGCATTGTGACGGAACACGGCGGGAAGATCGAGCTGGTGAACTGCGGCGGGGAGGGCGCGATCTTCCGGGTCCGGCTGCCTTCGGCCAACGTGGGGGGAGCAGGCGCGGTCTGAACGCCTACTTGCCGTCTTCGCCCGCCTTGTCCTTCCTGATCATGCGTCTTGGGTTGGGGGACTTGCGCTGGTTTCGGAGAAGGGCGACGGCTACGAATACCCCGAACGCTATCAGCAGAATGACCGTTCCGGTCACCTTGTTGGGGTGGTCCAGAAGCCAGGCGATGGCGATAGTTGCCACGAGGCAGGAGCAGGCGATTACGAGTTCTCGGTTGATCACGTTTGCATCTCCACCCGATTTCGGGAGAGCGTCTTGTGGATTGGGTCTACCTGATACTCATGCTTGCGTTCCTCACCTGGTCGGTCCAGATGATCGTCGCGTTCAGGCGGCAGGCCGCCAGGATCGAGGAGCAGATCGCGCAGGCTCAGGCGAGCTATAGTGAGGTCTGCGCACAGGCCGAGCACTATGAGGCCCAGGCCGAGGAAAGGAAGGTCGAGCTCCGGGAGCTCGAGCAGAATGTCCAGCAGCTTTCGGCGCGCGAAAAGGAGGTCCAGGGCCGGATCATCTCTCTGAAGGAGAACGATGCCGCTCGACGTCCAACGCGGCACCGCGTAGACCCCAAGGGCCCATCGGACGGCGAGGCCTGAACACCCGATGTCGTTTACCGGAGGATGCCGTGGCAGAAGAAGAAGAAGAGCAAGAAGAGGAAGCGCAGCGGGCGCCCGTTGCTGCCGTCCCGCAACCCAGCCTTCTGAGGTATCTGCCCATTCTGGTCGTAGTCCTTCTGCTCCAGGCCGGGGGGGCCTATTACCTTATCGACCGGTATCTCTACCCCGAGGTGACCGTCTCGGAGATCCAGGACGAGGAGGGCCGGGCAAGAACCATTCCGCCCGAGGGAAGCGAGCCCCAGGCGAGCGTGACCCTTGGGGAGTTCGTGGCCAATCCGAGGGGTACTCAGGCGCTGCTGCTGGTGAGGGCCAAGGTCGTGGTGGGGGTGGCGCCCAGCGACGTGAAGGCGGAGATCGAGAACGTCGAGAATCAGGACCGGATCAAGGATGCCGTGATCTGGTCTCTGGGTAATGCCACGTATGATATGCTTAGAACGCCGGAGGGCAGAGACGAGGCCAAGCGGGAGATCAAGGAGAGGATCAACGAGTTCCTGTATGACGGTCAGATACTCGACGTCTACTTCGAGGAATTCCTGCTGCAGGCGCTTCCTGGGTATCGGAGGGGATGAGTCACTGGTGGTCGGCTAGGGCGTGGGCTCATCGGGCTGGTTCACGAGTTCCGTGATCCGCACCCCGTAGGTGTCGCCGACCACGACGACCTCGCCGGTCGCGAACAACCTCCCATTGACCAGCACGTTGACGGGATCGTGCTCCTCCGGTTCGAGCTCCACGACCGAGTCCCGCTCCCACGCCATGATCTGCTGGATGGGGATGTGGCTCTCTCCCAGCTCGACGGTGACCTCTACGTCGATCTCGGCCAGCCGCTCGAGGCCGTCAACGCTCTGGGGCATGCCGGGAACGGCGCCGGCAAACGGGGCAACGGCTTCGGCGGCCTCGCCTGGCCCATCACCCATCGCGCGGAGCATCTCTTGCTCCAGCACGTTATCGACGTCGTCACCAGCCCCGTCGTCCACCGCTGCCAACAGCGCCGCCGCGTCGTCGGCGGCCGTGTCGCCGTCCTCCGCGTCTCCGCCCCCTTCCACCTCCTCCTGCATCATCCGGAGCATTTCGGCCTCGACGTCCTCTTCGCTGGGCGTCTCTTCAGGGGTCTCCTCGGGCATTCTGCCTCTCCCT
>JASLMQ010000209.1 GCA_030746455.1 Candidatus Latescibacterota bacterium | reverse complement strand
CGGAAGGCCTTCATGGTGCCATCGGCCTCGCCCAGTATGATGCACGCTTCCTGGTTCACGTCGGGCACCATCAGGTCGAACTCGACCGTGCCCCTTGGAATCGAGGGCACGGTCGCGGTAACGAACCCATACAGGGTTGTGATCTCGAGCCAGCGACCGTCGACGGGTCGAAGTAGGCTCTCACACACGTTGTCGTCCGGCATCCCATCCGCCGGTGCAGGGACCGGACGCCAGTGTACGGGGAATGCCTCCGCATCCAAGACTTCGCGGCCGCTGTACTGCGTGACGCGGCGAAGCCGGATTCTCCTGCCGACGCCCACCTCCGTGGTCCTTAGCTCGAACCGCGCGGCATCCCCTCCGTCTGCTGAGAAGGGAATCCAAACGGGCTCCCCATCGTCCAGGCGGAAACGCATCCTTCCGGCGCCGAAGTCGAAGGCATCAAACCGGAACACGTGCTCATCGCTGTCGACCACGTACCACTTGTGGGTCGAGGCGTCGCTGAAGGAGCGTCCCCCCTGGAAGCTGAGCACCGCTCCGGTATCCACCAGCCCACTCGGGCCTCTGGTGCGTATCTTGCCGTCAGATCGGCTGATGTGCAGACAGGCCATCGGTCGGCCGTCACCGCCACAGATCCGTATCTCGTACGAATCCCCCTGCCCTGGCACGCCCATCGTCATTCTAGCCGCGAACTCGACGGCCCCACCTGAGTCCGTGATCCCACGCACAAGGTCTCGCCGGCACTGCACGACCTGACGACTGCCGTCCAGGACCATGTACCCGTCTTCACCAAACTGATAGTCGTAGTTGCCGGCGGCGTCGTGCCACCGGAAGTCCTGGCGATACGTATATCCTGCCATGCAGAAGTCCCCAGCTCAGAAACGGACGCGTTCCGGGTAGGCCCAATCATCGGACATCTCAGTCGGTAGCCGGTACACGGTTTGCCCCGATCGATCGCAGAAGTAGAGGCGGGATTCGGACATCTCGCGTGCGTTCCCGTCGGCCCAGAACGCGTAGAAGTCGGGATGCGCCCTGTAGGGCCGTCGAACGTAGGTGTGATTGTAGGTACTGTTGCGGGTCACGTCCTGCACCTTCGTCCAGGATGAGCCGCTGTCTGCACTCGTCCAGACGGCCACCTCTCCGCCCGTGTTGTAGGGCTGGGGTCCGGGCTCCGTAGGGCCGATGATCCGCCAGGTGCCGTCGCCCTCTAGGTGGAGCCCGCCGGTGTCGTAGTTGTGATCGGAGCGGAAGGCGTCGAGGATCTGCCAATCCGAACCCGTCCACCGCGCGGTTCTCCAGATCCGCGGATCGTTCTGTGGGCCCGTCCCCATGCCGCGGCTTACAAGGTGTAGAACGATCGGGTTCCCGTCGGCGTCGTAGTTCACGTCCTTGACAAAGACCTGCCAGTCCTCAGATCCGTAGTCCCAGACGAGGGCGCTGTTCCGTGGGTCCACCAATGGCAGGCCAAGCCGCTCCCCGGCGGCGTTCGTCCACGTGGCCCCGAAGTCGCTCGTCTCCATGTAGTAGAGGTTCGTCCGCGGGGGGCCCGGCAGCTTCTCCGGATGAAAGTTGAACGCCGTTCCCACCTTCTGTCCCCGCGGCCAGCTGACCTGGTAGTGTCCGTGCGCGATCTTGGAGAGCTCACGCGGTTCTGACCAGGTAAGGCCGTCCGAGCTGGTCATGGAGTATAGGAAGCGGCCTCCGAGGTATCGGGTGTGGAGGAAGAGGAAGCCCCGATCGGGCATGTACCACGGCTGGGGATAGGAGAAGTTGGTTTCCAGGACCCGGTCGAAGCGCTCAACCGACCCCGGCTCGCATCCCCTGAAGATGTATGCCGGTCTGGCCGTGCCGTGGGCGCTCACGAACACCCAGACGTGGCCCTCGCCATCGAACATCACGACGGGGTTGTCGTGCGCGTCCTGCGTCGCCTTGTCGATCAGAATCGTCGGTCTGGGCACCATGCCCGTCGTGTGGTCGTAGCACGACACCATCTCGAGCAGACGGTTCTCGTCCCTCGGAGTGCCACCATAGCAGAAGAAGGTCCTGTTCGCCTTCTCGCAGTAGCACGCCAGCGGGATGTGTTTGGCCGTGTACGTGGCGAAACCGCCGCTGTAGTAGACGTATCGGTACTCGTCGTCGGACGGTGTGTCCCACCACCAGATACCACGGTAGCCGTCATCCTTTGGGTTGGACTGCACGGTCTGTGTCGAGTCGCCGTTCATCCGTTCTCCCTCGGTTGCTTTGTCCTGCCACTGCGTCAGCTGATCTGAGCCATCGAAGAATAGGAGCCAGGGGTCGTTGTGCACCTGGCCGCGTGGGAAGATCCAAGGGTCGGGGATGCTTCAGGACTTGACTGGGCGCACGTCACTCCGTACGATTCGGGCTCAGCGAAGCGCATGTGGAAGCCCGAAAGGAGCCAGAAATGAAAACCGCACCCAGGATCATGTTCTACCACGACGGGCGCCATCCCTTGATCTACATGTACGAGCCCCCCATGCAGAAGGAGGAATACGAGGCCGGCGTCGACGAGCTGCTGGGAACTCCCGTCGATGCCCTCATGTTCTGTCTGGGCGACGGACGTACCGTCCTGCACGACACGCGTGTGGGAGAGCTCTGGGGTCACAACGTCAAGCAGTGGCCCCACCTGGTATTCAGCCGGGCCCATCGGAATGCCCGCGGCCTCATCCGGAAGGGACTCGATCCGCTCCGCATCATCGGCGACAGGGCACACGAGAACGGGTTGCGGTTCTATCCGGCCCTTCTGGTCCAGCAGGGCCGGGACGATCCTGAAACCGATGTGCGATGCTCGGACTTCCGGTTCGACAACACACACCTCGAGATCGGGTCAGCAGGAGACCTGGATCCCGAGTTCCCCGGCCTCACCTGTCTGGACTTCAAGCACGAGGCCGTCCGAGATGAGCGGTACGCCTTGATAGAGGAGACACTGGCCAACTATGCCGTCGATGGCATCGAGCTGCAACTGAACTACCAACCCTACTACTTTCATCCTCGAGAGATCGACGCGGGTCGCGACATCATGACCAACTGGATCCGACGCGTCTACGAAACCGTAAAGAACAGCGGACCCGATCGGGATCTGGTGCTCCGAATACCGGCCAGCCTCGACGGGTGCGCCGAGGTAGGGCTGGACGTTTGTGAATGGCTCAAGATGGGTATCGTGGACACGCTCGTCGGACAGAAGCTCTCCGTCCCTGAACTGCACGATCCGGGAATCGATTTCCGGCCGCTCGTCAGCGCGGCGGAGGACACGGGATGTCGGGTCTATGCCGCGTTACAGAGTCACTTGGATTCCGACCGATTGGGCGATGCGTCGATCGAGATGATTCGGGCGGCTGCCTGTAACTGCTGGTCCCAGGGCGTCGACGGACTCTACCTCGCGCATTGGTTCGGCCGCTGGCCCTACCAGGCCGACTTCTACGAGATCCTTCGCGAGCTCCCTTATCCCGAAGTGATGGCCCCCAGAGACAAGATCTACTCGGTGCCCACAGAAACCGGGAGGTATCCCGAGCCCACGGTGGAGCCGGGGCTGAGTATGGATCTGCCCGCCGCCCTGGAAAAGGGTGAGCCCATTCACATACCCGTGGCCGTCAGCGACGACCTGCCCCGGTGGAACAAGGTGGGCCGCGTGCACGAGGTGCTCCTGCGGGTCCGGGTGATGAACACGACCGAGCGCGACCGTCTCACATTCCGCCTCAACCGAAGAGAGATCTCCGTCGAGTCGATGCGGAAGATCAACGAGATGTATCGGATGAGCGCGCCTCGCTACCGGACGGGATCGGGCTACTGGTTCGTCTTCCGGCTGGATCGGGCGCACTGGCCGCGAAGAGGCAACAACAACCTCGAAGTAACCCTCGAGCGAAGAGATCCTGTCGTAACGCCTGAGGTCTACGTTCGAGACGTCGAGCTCGAGATCCGCTATCTGATGGGAAGGAGCTTCGGGCGATACCCGGAGCGGGATCTCGGTCCCAGTGCCCCATCAGGGACATAGGCTGTTTGTCTAGCTTCAATCTGTCGAAGGATAGGAAGCCATAGCCGCGAAACCCCTGCGAGCGTGGGGTCTCTCGGTCGCTCGGGACTGGCACCCTCACGCCACATTCCGTGAGGCGATGCCTGGGCCCTCCGCCAACCTGCCTGTCGCATTTTTCGCGTGTTTCGCGCCTTTCGTAGTTCCCTGGTTACGTCGGATCAAGGCTAGTCCGAGATCTGCTCAACCCAGGTGACATAATCGCTGAAGTTGCGTTGGAAGGCCTCTTTCCCCAGAATCCCGACCACGGTAACCGTCAGGTTGCCCATCCTTCCAACAGGCACATACATGTATCCCTCTGGCCTTGTCCGCTC
>JASLMQ010000208.1 GCA_030746455.1 Candidatus Latescibacterota bacterium | reverse complement strand
GGGTCTCTGTGCCGTACTGGCCTGGCTCATCCTGGGTTAGGCACCGCGCTCTGAACCCCGGGAGATAAGGCTGTCAGGCAATAGATACTGGAGGCGGAGGGATGGGTGTTTCTGAAGGCTCGATCGTCTGCAAGTTCGGCGGGACCTCTTTGGCCGATGCGGCACAGATCCGCAAGGTGCGCGGGATCATCGAAGCGGATTCGCGCCGGAGGTTCGTCGTTCCCTCGGCGCCGGGCAAGCGCTACGATCAGGACACGAAGATCACGGATCTGCTCTACCTCTGTCACGATCTGGCGAGAGAGAAGCTGGATTTCACCGAGCCGTGCGCGCGCATCCGCGACAGGTACACAGAGCTGGTGGATCAGCTGGACACGGACACCGACATCGCGGACCTGCTCGACCGGCTTTGCATCGATATCCGGAAGGGTGCCAGCAAGGACTACGTGGCCTCACGCGGGGAGTATTTCTGCGGGCGATTGCTGGCGGATTACCTGGACGCGGCCTTCGTGGACCCCGTCGACGTCATCCGTTTTCGCCCCTCGGGGCGGCTGGATCCTGTCAGCTACGAGCTCCTCAAGGCACGCCTGGACGGGCCGGGGACCTTCGTGATTCCCGGGTTCTACGGAACGGATGTGGATGGAAACGTCAAGACGTTCACGCGCGGCGGGTCCGACCTCACCGGAGCGGTGGTGGCCCGCGCGGTTGACGCGGTGATCTACGAGAACTGGACGGACGTATCAGGCCTGTGCATGGCCAATCCAAAGCTGGTGCCCGAGGCGAGACCGGTACGGGAGATCACCTACAGGGAAATCCGGGAGCTGGCCTACATGGGCGCGGACGTCTTCCACGACGAGGCGATGTTCCCCGTACGCGAGGCACGGATCCCCATACACGTCAGAAACACGAACGATCCGGGCGACCCGGGTACCCAAATCCTTCCCGAGCGACAGCTGACGGACAGCCTCATCGTGGGTGTGGCCGGCAGGGAGGAGTTCGCGATGCTCTACATCGAGAAGGCCATGATGAACCAGGAAAAAGGGTTCGGCCGGAAGGTGCTCGAGGTGGTCGCGTCGCACGACATGAGCTACGAGCACACCCCTACGGGCATCGATTCCATGTCCGTGATCTTGGCTGAGGAGGAGCTCGACGGCAAGGGCGAGGCGCTGGTGGCCGATATCGAGCGGATCCTCGAGCCGGATCGGGTCGAGCTGATCACCGGGCTGGCCCTCGTTGCCACGGTTGGCGAGGGGATGTCCCACCGTGTAGGCATCGCAGCGCTCCTCTTCAGCGCCCTCTCCGATGCCGGTGTCAACGTGCGGGTCATCAACCAGGGCGCCTCGGAGATAAATATCATCGTGGGCGTGGAGGCGTCTGACTTCGAACGGGCCATTCAGGCGATCTATCACGCATTCGTGGATTAGGCCTGGCCGAGAAATCGAGCGTCTGGTCGGGCCCGCGGGAGCCATCGGTCCCAAGAAAGAAACCCCCTGCTGCGCCAGGCAACAGGGGGCGTTTCTGGTCGCACCAATTGCGGCTACTGCAGTGCCTGCTGAAGCAAGGCAGTGCCGTAGAACTCGTAAGAGGCCGCCTGATCGGGCACATCCACCACGTGAACGGTGAAGCGGGCGGGGACCCCGCCATCGGGCAGGTAATCGCGGAAGAAGCCGCTGTAGGCCTTGGCGTAGGCCTTCTTGAGCCGGTCCAGCTCCGCCGCGTAGCCCTCGGGATCCACCAGGGGGTTGGGGCTCTTGGGCCGGCAACCGAAGGCGTGGATCTCTATGAAGTCCACGTTCTTCAGGGACTCGCATAGGCCCGCTTCCTGAAGCCACTTCTCCCAGCTCTTGAAGACTAGCGGCACCTCCTTCTCCGGATCCATCGTGACGAGCTCATCGAGCTCCAGGACCCCCTTCGCGGAGTAGCCGCCCGTGAGACCGGCGAAGTAGATCTTCAGGTCGCCATCGGGTAGTTCCTCCGTGACCAGAGACGAGAGCGTGGGGTGGTCGCCTTTATAGTAGTAGGTGAGCTTGCCTCGCTGCTTCACGTTGAACGCCATCTCGATCATCCTCCATCATGCGCGGTTGGCCCCTTCTCCTTCGGCGGCAGGCCGAGTGGGGGGCGCCAGCGCCCACCGGCGCGGACCGTCCTGAGGGCAGGTATGATAGGTCCCCCGCGAGGTGATGTCAAGCCTTCGGGGTCCGGGTAGGGCACCGGGTCGGTTTGGCCTTCGATTCGAGCCGTTCGGCCTGTCGATACCTGTGGTCAGATCCCCCTTGACAGGGCCACCGACAGAGGATATATAACAGGCCTCACGGGGGCGGGCGTGGACACGGTGGCACGCCCGCCCGAGACCGCGAGCCATGAGTTCTCAGGAGACCCGGAGATGGACGGTCCGAGCACCCCGACACGAACCGGCGGAACCCCTCGGCGTGGCTGAGGTCGCAGACGCTTATAGAGCCGCGCGACGAGCCGCAAGGCTGATGCTGCTGCTCAA
>JASLMQ010000207.1 GCA_030746455.1 Candidatus Latescibacterota bacterium | reverse complement strand
GCGTCCGAATCCTGCACGAGCTGGGCGTCCAGGTTCGGAAATACCACATGAACGAAGGGCACGCCAGCCTCCTCGCCGTGGAGCTGCTTCTTCGATCCAAGAAGGATATCGAGGAGGTGTGGGACGAGCGGCTGGTCTGGGACGTCGACGCGGTCCGTGAGCTGTGCGTGTTCACGACGCACACGCCCGTGGAGGCGGGGCACGACCGCTTCGACTACGACCTGGTGGAGCAGGTCCTCGGTGATCCGATCGATCGCGAGGTTTTGAGGGAGCTGGCGGGCCGGGACAGCCTCAACATGACCTACCTCGCCCTGAACCTGAGCAATTACGTCAACGGTGTGGCCAAGAAGCACGGGGAGGTATCCAAGTCGCTGTTCCGGGGATACGCCATCAATGCCATCACGAACGGGGTGCATTCCTATACCTGGACCTGCGAGCCGTTCAGGGACCTGTACGATCGGTACATCCCGGGATGGGCGAACGAGCCCGAGCTCTTCGTTCGCGTGGACCACATCCCCGACGGGGAGGTGTGGGAGGCCCACCAAAAGGCGAAGCGGACGCTTCTGGATCTCGTCCGCGAGCGGTCGGGCATCGACATGAGCCCGGACATCTTGACGATCGGCTTCGCCCGAAGGGCGGCAACCTACAAGCGGGCCGATCTGATATTCGAGGACCTGAAGCGCATTAGGAGGCTGGGGAAGGGGAAACTCCAGATCGTGTACGCCGGGAAGGCGCACCCCAACGACACCGAGGGCAAGGAGATGATCCGCAACGTGGTGAAGGCGATGGCCGCGTTGCAGCCTGACCTGCCGGCCGCGTATCTGGAGGGCTATGATATGGCCCTTGCCGGCATCCTCATTCCGGGCGTCGACCTCTGGCTGAACAACCCGGTTCGGCCGCACGAGGCCTCGGGCACCAGCGGGATGAAGGCCGCCCACAACGGTGTGCCCAACTTCAGCGTGTTGGATGGGTGGTGGATCGAGGGACACATCGAGGGCGAGACCGGATGGTCGATCGGTGCGCAGCCCGAGGAGGTGACCCTCGCCGAGCAGGACGACACCGAGGACCGCGAGGACCTCTACCGGAAGCTCGACCAGGTCATCATCCCAGCCTACTATGGTGACAGAGTGGGTTGGATCCGAACCATGAAGGGTGCCATCGGAAAGAACGCCTACTACTTCAACACGCACCGGATGATGCGCAGATACGTCACCGAAGCGTACATCAGATAGGGCCCCCGCAGAGGAGCGGACGCATGCTGATCGACGCCCACAACCATCCGAACTGGCACGGGTACAACGCGGACAGGATCCTGAAGAACATGGATGAGCAGGGCATCGACCAGATGTGGCTGTTCACGTGGGAGGCACCCGAGGACGAGTACGATCCCTCGTATCATAAGGCGCTGCCGCCCACGGGCGTGTGCATCCCGCTGGAGGACGTCCTGCAGGTGGGACGGGAGGCCCCCGACCGGTTCGTGTTGGGCTACATGCCGCACCCCAAGCGCCCCGATGCCATCGACCGTCTGAAGGCGGCCGTGGAGATTCACGGGATTCGGGTGGCCAGCGAGCTCAAGGTGCGTGTGCCGTTCGACGATCCGGACGCGATCCGCCTCTACCATGCCTGCGGTGAGATGGGGCTGCCGATCACGATTCACCTGGACTATCCGATCGACCACGGCCGCGGAGACTACCCACGCCCCAACTGGTGGTACGGGGGAAGCATCGAGGCGCTGGAGCGGGCCATCGTGGCGTGTCCATCCACGGCCTTCATCGGCCACGCGCCCGGGTTCTGGGCCCACATTTCGGGCGACGACCGTTACGACAAGGAATTCTACCCCAAGGGCCCGGTGCTGCCCGGTGGGAAGGTCCCCGAGATGATGCGCGCATACGACAATCTCTACGTCGATCTGTCTGCGGGATCGGCACTCACGGCCATCTCGCGCGACGAGGCGTTCGGGAAGGACTTCCTTATCGAGTTTCAGGACAAGGTGCTGTTCGCTCGGGACTACTTCGACACCGCCTTGATGGACTACTTGGTGACCCTCGATCTTCCCGAGGCGGCCTTCGACAAGATCAAGTACCGAAATGCACTCAGGCTGCTGGGAGATGAGTCTGAGGCGTAGAAGGGTCGGGACCGCAGTGAAGGGGGTACAGCCATGCAGATCTACCTGATCATCGCGCTGGTCGTTGCGATTCTCTCTGTTGTCTTCGCGGTGCAGAACACTGCGCCAGTGACCGTGAGCCTTCTCGGCTGGAAGTTCGAGAGCTCGCTCGCGCTGGTTCTGCTGGTGACGTTCGCGCTTGGCGTGGTCACGAGCCTGCTGGTCTCGATCCCGGCGATGGTCAAACGCAGGAGACGGAAGATCCGGGAGCTCCGGGAGAGCTATGCCCGAGAGGCAGAAGGAGAGGCGGGAGTAGGCAAATCCGATGATGCAGGACCCGATCTGGGGGAAGGAGGAGTGGATCAGGAGAAGGCCTGATTCAGCTTGGTTCGCCTGCTTCGTGGCTGCAGTGTATCGAGGGCCCGCAATCCATGAATGATCGATGGAAGCATAGAACGCACGATATCCTGGAACGGGCCTCGTCCGGAGACCGCGTCAGTCGAGCGTTCGATCTGTTCATCATGGCGCTGATCGTGGTGAACGTGGTGATGGTGGTTCTTGAGACGGTAGAAAACCTGTCTATCGAACACGCGGGGCTCTTCCGCCGGTTCGAGATCGTGTCAGTCGCCATCTTCACCGTGGAGTACCTGCTCCGGCTGTGGTGCTGCACCGCCGATCCCAGGTATGGCCGTGCGATCGTCGGGCGTCTGCGGTTCGCGATGTCCGCGATGGCCCTGATCGATCTGGTGGCCATCCTACCGTTCTATCTGCCGATGATCGTTGTCCTCGATCTCAGATTCGTGCGCGCGGTCCGGCTCTTCAGGCTCTTTCGTCTCCTCAAGATGGGGCGCTACGTCGTGTCCCTCCGCATTCTGGCCGATGTCATCCGGGCGAAGAAGGAAGAGCTGTACATCATCCTCTTCGTCCTGCTGATCATGCTGGTCACGACGTCCAGCCTAATGTATTTCATCGAGCACGAAGCCCAGCCCGAGGCCTTCTCCAGCATACCAGCGGCCATGTGGTGGGGCGTCGTAACCCTGACGACGGTGGGCTACGGTGACGTCTACCCGGTAACCCCGCTGGGCCGGTTCCTGGGCATCCTGATCGCGCTTCTTGGCATCGGGATGTTCGCACTGCCGGCGGGGATCCTGAGCTCCGGATTCGTCGACGCGCTTCAGCATCGCAGGGAGCAGGCTAGGGCGTGCCCCCACTGCGGCAGGGAGATCGACGAAGGAACTTAGCGGTCTACCCATACCGGTAGTAGCAACACTCGAAGACCCACACATCAGAAAGGAGCCGTACGGATGAAGCTGACCATTGGCTGCACCACGCGTCCCTACAACTCGATGACCTTCCAGGACGCCTGTGCGCACATCGCGCGGGCCGGGTACACCGACGTGGCCGTCTTCGCGCACGACCGGCAGATGCCGGTGGACTCGGCGAGCTCGGAAGATCAGGTGACCGAGGCGCGGAATGCGGCCGAAGGCGTCGGACTGGCGCCGTCGATGCTTCTGGGTCGGACGCATCTCGAGCTGGGGCTCGACGCGGCGGTGGACGACTACAAGAAGCTGATCGACAACGCGACGACGCTGGGAACGACTTGGATCCTCGAGCTGGGTACGAGCAAGGAGGAGTACTACGCCGACTACCCGGAGCTGATGCGACAGGCGGCCCCGCATGCGCAAGAGGCGGGGGTGGGGATCTCACTGAAGCCCCACGGCGGCATCAGTCTGACCGCGCGTGAGCTGATCGAGCTGCACGGGAAGGTGAACCACCCGGCGTTCTCCATATCCTACGACCCGGGGAACATCATCCACTACACGAAGGGCGAGGTCCGTCCGGAGAGCGAGGTTGGCGAGATCGCATCGAGGACGTCGACCATGATCGTCAAGGACTGTGCGCTGGAGGACGGCCAGCCCAACGTGATGGTGACCGCCGGCGACGGCCTGGTGGAATTCTACACCGTGCTTTCGGAAATGGTGGCGGGCGGATTCGACGGGCCGCTCTACGTGGAGTGCGTGGGTGGGAAGACGCCCAAGGAAGTCGACCGGGACGTGGCGTTTACGCGGGGCTATGTCACGGGGATCCTG
>JASLMQ010000206.1 GCA_030746455.1 Candidatus Latescibacterota bacterium | reverse complement strand
TAGATCAGCTGGGCGATGTCCTCGATGCTGTAGATGTCGTGGTGCGGCGGCGGCGAGATCAGGGTCACACCCGGAACAGAGTGTCGGATCCTGGCGATCTCGGCGGAGACCTTGTGGCCGGGCAGCTGCCCTCCTTCTCCGGGCTTGGAGCCCTGGGCGATCTTGATCTCGAGCTCTCGTGCCGCCGCGAGGTAACCTGGGGTCACGCCGAACCGACCGGACGCCACCTGCTTGATGGCGCTGTTCGCCCAGTCGCCGTTTTCACGCCGGCGGTAGCGCGCCGGATCCTCTCCGCCCTCTCCGCTGTTGCTCTTTCCGCCGATTCGGTTCATGGCGATGGCGAGGGTCTCGTGGGCCTCCTTGGACAGGGCCCCGTGCGACATCGCGGCGGTGGCGAACCGCCTGCAGATCGCCTCGACCGGCTCCACTTCGTCCACAAGAATGGGCCTGCGGCCGCGAACGACCATCAGGTCCCTGAGTGCCGTGGGCGGACGGTTGTCGACGAGCTTCGAGTAGGCCTGGAAGTCGGCGAGGGATCCGCTGTCCGCGACCTTGTGGATGGCCTTGAAGACGGGCGGATTGTAGGCGTGGTACTCCCCGTCGCGTCGGTACCGGTAGATGCCTTCGTCGGACAGCCCGGTGTCCGCGCCCGGCTCGAACGCCTGCCGATGGAATTCCAGAGCCATGCTCAGGATCTCGTCGATGCCGATGCCGCCGACCTGTGAGGAGGTTCCGGCGAAGCAGCGCTCGATGACCTCTTCGTTGAGCCCCACTGCATCGAAGAGCTGCGCACCGTGGTAGCTGCTCAGGTTGGAGATCCCCATCTTCGCGAGGATCTTGAGGATGCCTACCTCCACGGCCTTCCGGTAGTTCTCGAGGGCCTGATGGTATCCTATGCCGGACTCGAGCCGTCCTGCCTCAACGAGATCGGCGAGGGTCTCGCAAGCGAGGTAGGGATTCACGGCGCAGGCCCCGTAGCCGATGAGGCACGCGAAGTGATGGACCTCACGGGGCTCGCCGGATTCGACGACCAGGCTCGTTTGCGTGCGCTTTCCCTCTCGGAGGAGATAGTGATGAACGGCGCCGACTGCGAGGAGCATCGGGATTGGTGCGTCCGAGGGAGAGACGTCCCGATCGCTGAGTATCAGAACGGTCTTACCCTCCGCGATCGCGTGGGAGACCCGATCGCAGAGGTCCTGGAGCGCCTGTTGGAGTCCCGGGGTGCCCCCGACGGGATCGGCCGTGATGGGAAGGACCTCCGCCTGGAAATCGGAAGAACCGGTTTCCTTCA
This sequence comes from Candidatus Latescibacterota bacterium, assembly GCA_030746455.1. The sequence continues at coordinate 4,015 of JASLMQ010000206.1, read as the reverse complement.
GGTGGGCGAGCTCGGTGTCCAGGAGCAAGGGGGAGCGAAGCCTCATGAGCCGGGCCTGCCGCTCGTCGAGTTCAAAGAGGTTGCCCCGGCGTCCGATGTGGACGTCGAGGCAGGTTACCAGCGTCTCCCGCATCGGGTCGATCGGCGGGTTGGTGACCTGGGCGAACCTCTGGCAGAAGAAGTTGTAGAGAAGCTGGGGCCGCCTGGAGAGCACCGCGAGCGGCGTGTCATCGCCCATGGAACCGACGGGTTCCTTGCCGTCGTTGGCCATCGGGACGAGGACGTAATCCATCTCATCCTGCGTGTAGCCGAAGGCGGCCTGCTGCTGCTGCAGGGCGGATTTATCCTCACCGACCGAGGGCTCCGGCTGGTCGTGGGCGCGGGCCCTGTCCAGCCGGACCATATGCTCCCGGACCCACTGGATGTAGGGCCTTTGTCTGGCAACGAAGGCCTTGGAATCGTCGTTCCTGAGGAGGACACCCGTGCGTGTGTCGACGACCACCATCTGACCGGGGCCCAAGCGGCCCTTCTCGACGACCCGGCTGTCGGGCACGTCGAGCATTCCGACTTCCGAACCCATGACGATGACGTCGTCATCGGTGAGCTTGTACCGCGCTGGACGCAGTCCGTTGCGGTCCAGGATCGCGCCCACGTAGTCGCCATCGCTGAAGGCAATGGCAGCGGGGCCGTCCCAGGGCTCGCAGAGCCCATCGTGGAATTCGTAGAACCCGCGCAGGTCGGGCGACACGTCCGGGATGTTCTGGTGGGCCTCGGGCAGGAGCATCATCAGCGCGTGCATGGGGTCGCGACCGGCCACGCAGAGGGCCTCGGTCACGTTGTCGAGCTGCGCGGAGTCGCTACCCGAGGGGTCGATGATGGGTCGAATGCGGTTGATGCGCGAGCCCCACGTGTCCAGCCCGAGGCTGGGCTCGCGACCACGCATCCAGATCGAGTTTCCACGGAGCGTGTTGATCTCGCCGTTGTGTGCCAGATACCGGAACGGCTGGGCCTGGAACCAGTTCGGGACGGTGTTGGTGCTGTATCGTTGATGGAACACCGCCAGGGCGGTCTCGTATCGAGGATCCTGAAGATCCCGATAGAACCGGCTCAGCTGGGGTGCGACCATCATCCCCTTGTAGACGAGGGTCCGGTTGGACAGCGAGCAGACGTAGCAGCCGGAGATCTGATGCCTCCGGATCGAGCGCTCGATCTGACGGCGAACGAGATACAGGGTCCTGGAGAACTCGGTCTGAGTCAGGTCTTCGGGTCTGCCGATCAGAACCTGCCGGATATCGGGCTGTTGCGCGGCAGCGGTGTCTCCGAGCACCATGGCGTCCACGGGAACCTGCCGCCACCCGATGAAGACGAGGTCGTGATGGTCAACGGCCTCCTCTATGATGATCCGGCACCTGTCGTTGGAGGTGGCGTCGTCCCGGGGCAGGAAGATCATGCCGACGGCCAGGTCTCCGGGTCCGCACTCCGGGGCGTCGGACTGCTGTAACTCGTGGGCGAAGAGCTCGAGGGGGATCTGCGTGAGCACCCCTGCGCCATCACCGGTCTTGGCGTCGGCATCGCGCGCACCCCTGTGGGTGAGGTTCGCCAGGGCCTCCACGGCCTTCTGGAGGATGTCGTGGCTCGCGTATCCGGTGATGTCGGCCACGAAACCGACTCCGCACGCGTCGTGCTCGTACTCGGGACGGTAGAGCCCCCCGTCGTTTTGGGTCTGGCGCATCTATATGTCCTCTATTGCGGTTGAGGCAGATAATGAAATGCCAGGACCGGTTCGCTGGTCCTGGCATTATCTACTCCGGGCTCCCTCGGCCTGCTGAGAGGGAGTTCATAGACCAAAAACTGGCTACATGGAAGATATCTTATTCAAAGGCCTTGGCGTTGATCTTGATGTAATCCTTCCACTCGTCGGGCGTGTCCTCTTGCGCGAAGATCGCCTCCACCGGGCACTCGGGCTCGCACGCGCCGCAGTCGATGCACTCCTCGGGATGGATGTAGAGCATCTTCTTCTGGTCTGCCTCGGCGAGGTTGGTGGCGTCGGCCTCGTAGATACAATCGACCGGGCAGACCTCCACACACGCCTTGTCCATCACATCGACACACGGTTCGGCGATGATGTAAGCCATGCTTGACCCCCTTCCATGGACGTTTTCCCATCCACCAGCGAGCTTATCGGATCTGCCAAGTGATCCACCGGTCGCCATCACCTTCACCAACGTTCCGGCAGGGACCAGTCAACGAGAATATAGTACTTTCCTACCGATTGTCAAGAATCAAAATCCCATCGTAACGGGGCCCTGCTTCGGGCCAAATGCGCCCGATCCGCGCGGCCTTCCGGGGGGAATCGCGTCGGCGCCACTTCGGGCCGGTTGCTCCCCATCGGCCCGGGGATTCCTGGTCCATTCAGACGCTAGCCGCCGATTCGGTACATCTCGATCTTGGGGGGGCCTCCCAGCCCAGATGTGCCTTCGGCGCGGAGCTCCGAGTAGCGATCGGCCCGCTGCATCCAGAGGCCTGAGACCGTTTCGGTGAGCTGGCGATCGTTGGCGCCGTCCCTGAGCGGACCTCTCAGGTCCGTGCCTTCGGATCCGAAGAGACAGGTGTAGGCCTTCCCGTCGGTGGAGATCCGGATGCGGGTGCAGCCACCACAGAAGGGCCGGGTCACCGAGGCGATCACGCCTATCTCGCCCCCGCCATCGAGATACCTGAAGCGGGTGGCCACTTCGCCAGGATAGTTGGATGGCAGCGGCTCCAGAGGGATCGCGGCGTTGACGGTGTCAAGGATCTCCTCGGCGGGCGTGACCTGGGAGAGGTCCCAGCGGTTCTGATTTCCCACGTCCATAAACTCGATGAACCTGAGGACGTGACCGGTGCCGTGGAAGTACCGGGCGAGGTCGACGATGGTATGGTCGTTCACGCCCTTCTGGACAACGGCGTTGATCTTGATGGGATGGAATCCCACCCGTTCGGCTTCCCGTATGGCCTCCAGCACCTGCTCGGGACCGTGGTCTCGCCCATTGAGCTGCCTGTAGGCCTCCTCGTCGAGCGAGTCGAGGCTCACCGTGATCCGCTTGAGGCCGGCTTCTCTGAGCATCGCGGCTTTTTCCGGGAGCAGGTACCCGTTCGTCGTCAGCGCCAGGTCGTCGAGGTCGTCCAGTCCGGCCAGCGCCGAGACCAGCGCTTCGATGTTCTGCCTCAGAAGGGGCTCCCCACCGGTCAGACGGATCTTGCGTACGCCGAGGCGGACGAAGATCCGTACCAGGCGAGTGATTTCCTCGAAGGAGAGGATCTCGGACTTGGGCAGGAAGGAATACCGTTCACCCAGGATCTCGGCCGGCATGCAATAGGGGCACCTGAAATTGCACCGGTCGGTTACAGAAATCCTGAGGTCTTGCAGGGACCTCGAGAGGGTGTCGGAGAGCTCGGGTGACATAGTGGATGACAGACGGGCAGGACACGAGGAGGCGACCGGGCCGCGCGCGACATGCACGGGTCTGGCGTCCTCAAGACCTTAGGTGGGATCAGACTGTGGTTGGTCAGTAGGACTCGGCGCGTGTGACAGCGGGGCTGAACTGCTCCTTGTCGGCGATCGCGCCGCGTAGCTGGGCCTCGTATAGATAGGTTCCCTGCAGGTTCGCCCCCTTCAGGTCGGCTCCGCGGAAGTCCGTGGCTCCCACCACCGCCCCCTGGAGATCCGCGTCGCGGAAGGACGTCGGGCGCCCCGATGGATTGGGGAAGGACACCTGCACGACGCCAAGCCGCGTTCCGCTCAGGTCGGCCCCCGTGAAGTCCGTGCCGCCCAGGTTCGCACCCGAAAGGAAGGCGCTCTTCAGAGTCGCGCCCTGAGCACAGGCGCCCCTGAGGTCGGCCGCGACTAGGTAGGCCCTGGTGAGGTCGGTGTCCGTGAGATCGACGTTCTGGAGATTGGCGGCGTAGAGCTTGGCCTCCACGAGCACCGCTCCCTTGAGACAGGCTCCGCTGAGATTGGCCCGAGAGAGATCTGCGC
>JASLMQ010000205.1 GCA_030746455.1 Candidatus Latescibacterota bacterium | reverse complement strand
GACGGGTGAAGGCGATGTTCTCGATCCCGTTCCGGCGCAGCGACGTTGTGGCGAGGTGGTTCTCGGGCGACGAGATCGTGATCCTGTTCGACTCCGAACGGGACGGTGCGGAGATGAAGGTCGCCGAACTGGTGGAATCGGGAAAAGACCAGGGGTTGTCCTTCAAATACGAGATCGACGTCTGGAAGGTGGGGATCACTCCCATCGACGACGTGGTCAAAGAGATGACGGAGGGGATCACAAAGCAGAAGTCGGCCGAGAGGGGAGACTCAGACCGATAGGGCCAGGGATAGGGCACAGATACGGCGAGGCCGGGATGGTAAATCCCGGCCTCGCCTTTTCGTGGGACCCATCGCCTGTTCCGGGCCGGCCCCATCCGGTTCAGGTCGTCTACTCGAACCCCCAGACCTTCAGAGCCGTGCGTCCGAAGATCCATTCGCGCTCATCCTCGCTCAGGCCTGAGAGGTAGTCCATCGGGCGGCTGAGGGCGTTGTCGTAGCCCTCACGCGAGCTCACCGGCGGATAGTCGCTGCCCCACATCATGCGCTTGGGTCCAAAGGCCTCCAGGGCCATATCGATAAAAGGCGGTATGTCGGCGAAGGGGTGGGGGAGTTCGCAGAACTCCCCGAACCCGGGAAGCTTGATCGTCAGGTTGGGATGGTCGGCCAGCTCGAGGGCGCGCCTGTACTCGTCGTAGGGCGGCTCTGCATCGTGCCCGACTCCTGCAAGGTGTTCGATGACGATCTGGAGGTCCGGGACGGCATCCAGGACCTCGCTGAAGGCATCGCTCAGCAAGGCCCCGGGCGAGCAGGGAGCGCTCACGACCAGCTTGAGCGCTTCTGCGGTCCTCCAATGCGCGAGCGGATCGGCGCCTGACGACCTGGACGTGGCGGGGAGGCGGATGCCGGGGATGCCCTTCTCGGCCCACTCGCGCATTCTTGAGCCATCGTCGGCGTCTTCGACGATCATTGCCGCCGAGAACCGGCCCGGATGCCGCTCCAGGCATTCCACGATGTAGCCGTTGTCGGCGTTCCCCATGTACTGGATGAAGACGGCCTTGTCCACGCCGCCCTTCTCCATGTGGAAGATGAGCGGCTCGACCGGCTCGTACTTGTGGAGCCCGATGTGGCAGTGTGTGTCAACGGTGGTCATTAAGGAATTCCTTCCTGATTGCCTGGAGCCGCTGGCTCTCAAGGGCGTTCGGTTCACGTCGCTCCCGGTTCGGTCGGTTCGATGCAGGCGGGCGTATCCACCCTGGGATTGTTGACCTGGCGGGAGACCGGAAAGGCCACCATCTCCGATGCCGGGAAAGGTTTGAGCAGTTGGGAGAGCGCATCGGGCGGTATCTCTCCTGGCGCCAGCCACTCGGCGTGGCACTCGGGGGGAAGGATGACGGGCATCCGATTGTGGATCTCGGCCAACAGGGGATTCGGCTCCGTGGTGATGATGGTGCAAGACAGCAGGGGCGGATCGCCCCCCGGTTCCCAACGTTCCCACAGCCCGGCAAGCGCGAAGGGGGTCTGGGAGGCCATCCGGATGTAGACCGGGGTCTTCGTCTTCTCTCCCGGGTCCTTGCGCCACTCGTAGAACCCGTCCGCGAAGATGAGACAGCGCCGTCTGCGGTAGGCCGTGCGGAAGGCGGGCTTTTCGTGTAGGGTCTCCGATCGGGCGTTGATCATCCGGCTCCCGATCTTGGGATCCTTCGCCCAGTGCGGCACCAGTCCCCACCTGACCTCGCACACGCGGCCTGTCCCGTCGTTGAGGACGGCCCACACGTTCTGGGTGGGCGCAACGTTGTATCGGGGGGGAATCTCGTCGGGGAAGATGAACCCCGGAAAGGCCCAGCGCAGTTTCTCGGCCTCGGATGCCAGGGCGAAGCGGCCGCACATAGACGGATTCCTTAGTGGAACGGTGGGAATAGAGCGCCGTGGCGCGGGATTACAGACAGATCCGCGAGTAGAATTCGGGTACGCCGTGGACGCCCTTGGCGACGCGGAAGAGCGCCCCGGCCCCCTCACCCTCCTCGGGCTTGTTGTCGCCCCCTGCGGTAATGACATACATCTGGTCGCAGTCCGGCCCCCCGAAGGTCACGCTGGAGACCTTCCTGGCCGGGAACGGGATCCGCTGCTCCTCCTCTCCCTCAGGGGTGTATCGCACCAGGCACCCGCCATCCCATCGGGCGGACCAGACGTATCCCTCGGCGTCCACGGTCATCCCATCGGGGATGCCGTCGTCGGGATCCACCGTCACAAAGCTCCGCCGATTGTCGATGGCCCCCGTGGCCGAATCGTAGTCGAACAGGGTGATCTCGTGCGCCGTCGAGTCGGTGTAGTACATCCGGCTCTGATCGAGCGTGAATCCCATCCCGTTGGAGCAGCCCACGTTCTGCACCACCTCGGAGATCTCGCCGTCTGTATCCAGCCGGTAGAGGCGCCCGGGGCGGTTTGCCGTGGCCATGGTGCCGCAGAACACCCGGCCGACGGGATCTGCGATCACGTCGTTGAAACGCGCCTCCTCTTCCCCTGGAATGCCCTCGATCAGGGTGGTGAGCCTACCATCGCGCCAGATCTTTACCGTGCAGCGGGCCATGAACAGCAGCAGTGCCCCGTCGGCCTGGATGGTGAAGCCGCCGACCACGTCACCTCCGTAGCAGGGCTCGTGGGTGCCGTCGGCCGGGTCGTAGCGGAACATCCGGCCTGCGGGTATGTCCAGCCAGTAGAGCCGGTTTTCGAGGGGGTGCCAGATCGGGCCTTCGCCCGTCTTGCAGGCGTAATCGGCAATCAGTTCCGGCTGCATCGAGGTCTCCTCATCGAGTGCGGTCCATGTCGTTCGGGAAAACCAGGCGGCAACTCGGCGCCGCCCTCTGCCTCGGGTGCGGGAAATATCCCCAAGCGCGGCTCCACATGTCAAGAGGTTTTGGCCTCCCCGCCAGCCGTGGTTTTTCGTGGCCATCCTCCGGATCCGAATGTATATTGGACCGTCTGAGCTGTGTGGGCGTGTCGTAGGAACGTACCCAAGGAGGTCTGGAATGGCAGAGGAATTGGGGTTTGCGGTTGTGGGGCTTGGGATGGGCAAGCACCATTGCCGGTCCATCACGGAGGCCGAAGGCGCCCGACTGGTGACCGTTTGCGACCTGGACGAGGAGCGGCTGGGCCAGATGGTGGAGAAGTATGGATGCCGGAGCACCACTCGATTCGACGACGTGCTCGCCGACGATGAGATCCAGGTGGTGAACATCGCCACCCCATCGGGCATGCACACCGAAATGGGGACCCGCGTGGCCGATGCGGGCAAGCACATCATCGTCGAGAAGCCGGCAGACATCACGCCGGAGCGGGTCGACGCGCTTGCCGAGGCAGCTAATCGGAACGGCGTGAAGGTGGGATGCATATTCCAGTCGCGCCTCGAGGGGCTGAACAAGCGGATCCGAGAGGCGATTCAGAACGACGAGCTGGGGAAGTTGATCGGCCTGCACGGCCACCTTCCCTGGTTCCGGAAGCAGGCCTACTACGAAGGGCCCCACGGTGACTGGAAGGGGACCTGGGGGATGGACGGCGGCGGCTCGCTGATGAACCAGGGCGTTCACACGGTGGATCTGATCCAGTGGCTGGGGGGGCCGGTCCAGCAGGTGATGGGCATGTTCGGCGTGTTCAACCACGACATCGAGGCCGAAGACCAGACGATGGCGCTGCTGCGGTTCGAGAACGGCGCGCTGGGCACCCTGTATACCACGACGTGCTGCTATCCGGGTCTCGATCAGCAGATCACGATATATGGTTCGAAGGGCTCGATCCAGAAGGACGCATCCGAGCTGCTGTCGTGGAAGATCGAGGGCGAGGACGAGGCGGAGGTGGAGGCCGAGATGCTCCGGCGGTTCGGTAAGCGGGACAAGGAGGAGGGCATCGCGGCGGATCCGATGGCGGTGTCCAGCGACGGGCACACGCTCATCATCGAAGACCTGGTGCAGGCCATCCGCGAAGATAGGGACCCGATGATCGGCCTGGAGAGCGCCCGTCACGCCGTGGCGATCATCAACGGCATCTTCGAGTCCGGTCGAACGGGCAAGGCTGTGGATCTGTCCTGACGGACCGGGCCTCAGGTGATGGGAACGCCCGCTCGCTCCGCAATGCGACGGACGTTCATAGCCGCCCTGGGAATGTCATCGCTCCCCAGGTGCTCGATGAGGCCATACCCATCGGGATGGTGGTCTTGGAACCGTTTCAGG
>JASLMQ010000204.1 GCA_030746455.1 Candidatus Latescibacterota bacterium | reverse complement strand
CCCTCTGACCAAGTACGCTCGCAGGCGCACGATCCCGGATCCAGTCCGGGATGACAACCGTCGCTGCCGGCGGGCAGTAGGTTTCACCCAATCGCAATCCCAGCACCGTTTCCGCATGCCAGGAGCCACGTGCCTTGACATTCGAAGACATCAACCAGATCTCCGTCATCGGCGCCGGAACCATGGGCCACGGGATCGCCCAGTGCTTCGCCATGGCCGGATATCCCGTGGTCCTCTATGACGTCGGGGACGAGGTCCTCGCCACGGCGCAGACCCGCATCGAGGCCAGCCTGGAGCTCTTCCGCGACGCGGGACTCATCGAGCCGAACGACATCGCGAGTGCCCTCGAACGGATATCGACCACGACGTCACTCGCCGATGCCACCCAGGGCAGCGACTTCATCGTCGAAGCCGCTCCCGAGGACCTGGCGCTCAAGCAGTCACTGTTCCGCGACATCGAGTCCTCCGCCCGCGCGGATGCGATCCTCGCCAGCAACACCTCCTCACTCACCATGGCGGATATGGGGACTCAGGTGGCGCGGGAGGACAGGCTCGTCATCACGCACTGGTTCAACCCACCCCAGATCGTTCCGGTCGTCGAAGTGGTCAAGGGTCCCGAGACGACCGACGAGACCGTGGATGTCTCCATCGCGCTCCTGAACAAGGCGAGAAAGACGCCCATACGGATCGAACAGGAGCTTCCCGGCCTCATTGTCAATCGCGTGCAGAAGGCCATCATCCGGGAGGTGTTCGACCTCGTCGAACAGGGCGTGGCCGGCGTCGAGGAGATCGATCGGGCCATCCAGGGCAGCATCGGGTTTCGCCTGGCGAGCATCGGGCCGCTGCGCACGTGCGATATGGGCGGCCTCGACATCTGGCTCCGTGTGTACAACAATCTGATTCCCCACATCCAGAACTCGACCGATCCGCCCGCGGTGCTCGAGGACCTGGTCGCGCAGGGACACCTCGGGGCGAAGAGCGGCAAGGGGTTCTACGACTACACGGCGGACCTCGCGTCCGGGGAGCTCGACGAGGTCGTTCGGAAGCGCGACCGGGAGTTCCTGGCTCGCCTCAAGTCGCTCTACTGGGACCAAACCCAGGTCAAAAAGGCATAACCACCGATAGATCCCGGCTAACGACATACCGGGACAGGCACAGATGGACACGGATGGTGGGGTGCCAGAACGGGTCTGGCAGTAGGCCACTACGGTTGAGGCCTACACATGCCGCGTTCCGACCTCAGTTCGTCCGGTCTATCGCTGTCCTATCCGTGCTTATCGGTGTCCATCTGTGGTTCCGCTTTGTGTTCAAGAGGAGACGTAGCCATGAAGCCTATGCCACTTGAAGAGCTCCGGGAGTTTCACCGATCGTTTCTACAGGACGACCTCATCCCGTACTGGTACAAACACGGGATCGACCACGAGCTGGGTGGGTTCACCAACTGCATCCAGGACGACGGCACGCAGATCACCGACGACAAGTACATGTGGTCGCAGGGCCGAGGCCTCTGGACCTTCGCGCACTACTGCAAGCATTACGATCAAAGCGACACGCCGAGACAGATCACGGAGAAGACGCGCGATTTCCTCCTGAAGCACGCGCGTGACGAGAAGGGTGAGTGGGCCTACCGCCTCTCGCGCACCGGCGAGCGGCTGGAACGCTCCACCAGCATCTACGGCGACATCTTCGCGGCCTACGGTTTGCACGAGTGCGCCCGTGCCCTTGACGACGATGAGACCTTCGACGTGGCCGTGGCCACCGTACGAAGGATTATGGAGCGCATCCGCCAGCCCGATTTCACCGACGTGGCGCCCTTCGAGCTCAAGCCCGGGTACACGCTCCAGGGGGTCTTCTTCCTCACCCTCTCGGTGCTCACGCCGTTGCTCGAAGATCGACCCGATCCGCAGTTCGAGGAGGACGCGGCCTGGTGCGTGCACCGGATCGTGGAGAAGCACATGGATCCGGAACGCAAGCTCAACGTGGAGATGCTCGACCCGGACGACAAGCCTGCCGACTTCGCCCAGGGACGCGACTACGTGCCCGGGCACGGCGTGGAGTGCGCCTGGATCCTGATGCTCGAGGCCCGGAGGAAGAATGACAAGGCCCTGCTGTGGAAGGCCCTCACCATCCTCCGCTGGCACTTCGACATCGGGTGGGACCAGGAATGCGGCGGAATCTTCTGGTGGCTCAACATCGACGGGGAGGAACCGTTCGAGAAGAACTGGACCTACAAGCTGTGGTGGCCGCACGCCGAATCGCTCCTCGCCTGCATCCTCGGCTACGAACTCTCCGGCGAGGACTGGTGCATGGACTGGTACTGGAAGATGCACGAGTACTCGTTCAGGACCTTCACCGACCGGGAGAGCGGGGAGTGGCACCAGCGGATGGATCGGCACGGCAACCTCACCACCGAGACGCTGGTGCTTCCCGTCAAGGACCCCTTCCATCTGCCCAGGGCGGTCATGTTCTGCATCGAGAGCCTCGACGCCATCCTGGCCAGAGAGAGGTAGCATGACATCACGCGAACGCATGATGGCCGCGCTGAGATGTGAAGACGTGGACTACGTCCCGTTCTCCAACTTCTTCAGCACGCTCCACGAGTCCTACCGGTTGAGCAGCCCTCTGGACGCCCGCTACAGCTTTCCCTGGCACCCCACGGAACGTGAGATGCTCGACTACTGCGTGAACGAGCTGGGCCTCGACCAGGTCGTGCAGGGATTCAGCTGGAGCTACCGCCCCGCCGGCGGCGTCTCCTCACGGGTGTGGCAGGAGGGTTCGACCATCCACAAGGTCTGGACCACGCCGGCGGGCGACCTCCACGCCAGCGTGCGCTACGACGACCGCTGGAACTTCGATCTGGACATCCCGCTGTACTCGGACCAGAACATCGGGCACTTCGAGGAGCCGTGGCTTCAGACCGAGCAGGACCTGGAATGCCTCAAGCACATCCTCCTCCCCGTCGACGGCAAGCAGACCCTCGACCGGATGCGGTTCCGGTACGACAAGGCCAGGCGGACAGCCGACCGGTGGGGCCTGCCCACATTCGCCACAGTCGGTATGGGTTTGACCGGGGCGATGCACCTGTGCGGTGCAACGGGCCTGTGCACGCTGGTGATGGACGACCCGGATCTCGTGGACGCCTATGTCGAGCTCGAGCATCAGCTGAACCTGCACAACCTGGAGATCGCCCTGGACCTCGGGGTCGACATCTTCAAACGCAATGG